>DASQXF010000181.1:0-8647 GCA_035639895.1 Xanthobacteraceae bacterium | reverse complement strand
GGGCCGCTCGCCATCATGGCCGGGAACGGCGATCATCTAAGCGAGCCGCAGCGAAGTCCGTCGCATATTCTCGTGCCGGTCACCGGAAACCAGGTATCGCGCCGTGCCGCCGAGCTCGCGATGGCCATTGCCGGCGCCTGCGACTGCCCGGTCACGGCGCTCTACGTCGCCACGAGCGGCGCAAATCATGGGCATAAGCGTCGTAATATCCGCCCCCGTCGGCAGGAGCAGGCGATCATGAAGGATATCGTCGAAATGGCCGAGCATTACGACGTGACCGCAAGAACCGCCGTGCGCTCCGATCTGGCGCCGCGCGAGGCCATCCTGGGGGAAGTGGAGAAAGAAGCGCACGATTTGATCGTCATGGGCGTGAGCCGCCGTCCGGGGGACAAGCTGTTCTTCGGCGACACGGCGGCGGCCGTGCTCGAAAACTCGCCAGCGTCGATCGTGTTCCTGGCGAGCTGAGGAGCCGCGGCAAACACATCAGCCGGCGGCATTCCCGCCGGAAGAGCCGCTCCGCAGGTTGATCGCCGATAAAAATTCCTGCCGGGTCGCTGCCTTGGTGCGAAACGTTCCCAGCATGCAACTGGTCACCATGCTGACCTCGGGTTTGTGCACGCCTCTGGTGGTCATGCATTGGTGCGCCGCTTCCACCACGACGCCGACTCCGAAGGGCTTGAGTACGCTGTCCAGACATGCGGCGATTTCGGCCGTCATTTTCTCCTGCACTTGAAGCCGCTTCGAATAGACGTCGACCAGACGAACAAGCTTGGAAATTCCTACCACCCGCTGACGCGGAAGATAGCCGACGTGAACGCGACCGATGATCGGCGCGATGTGGTGCTCGCAGTGAGATTCGAAGCGGATGTCCCGCAGCAGCACGATCTCGTCATAGCCGGCGACTTCTTCAAATGTTCGCTTCAAATAATCGCGAGGATCCTCGAAATAGCCGGCGAACCACTCCTCGTATGCACGAACAACGCGAGCGGGAGTTCCAACGAGCCCTTCGCGATCGGGATCGTCGCCCGCCCACCGAATGAGCGTACGCACCGCGTCCTCCGCCTCCGCGCGCGCGGGCCGAACGATGGGCCCTTGTTTCGGCGATCTTTTTTTGAGGCGATGATTGAGCTTTACGATCTTGTCCATTTGATTTTTCCAGAACCTCGGGAGTCTAAACCATACGGCAATGCATGGGTTCCGCTCGAGCGATGAGCGCGCTCTTCCCGCACATCAAGCCTGCTGCGCAAAACTGCGGGCGGCGCCTCCTATTGCCTCCCCTCCCCGTTCCTGCTCGCGCGCACTTGGCTAAACGTGTTTGTGCGCGGGAACCCCTTCGGCGCCAAGCGTCCGGCATCGGCGCGATTGCCGCGCCAGTCGGCAAGCTCAGCGAGCGTGAGCGAGAATGCGCGGCCGGCGGTATCGGTCCACGATAGCCCTTCCTCTGCCTTGAACGTCTTGACGTCGCTCAGTCCGCCATCCTTGTAGCGCTGCAGCCGTACGCCGCGTCCGCGCGCCATCTCGGGCACCTGATCGAGCGGGAAAATCAGCATCTTGCGGTTCTCGCCGATCGAGGCGGCCAGCTCGCCCGTCACGATCGCGACCGCTCGCGCCGCATCGGGGGCCGTGACGTTGAGCACCTGTTTCCCCTTGCGGGTATTGGCTAGGCATTGGTCCTCGGGCACGACGAAGCCGCGGCCCTTTGCGCTGGCCAGGAGAAATTTGCGCTCGCCCTCGTGGCGGAAAACAGCCACCAGATCCGCCTCCTGCTCCAAATCGATGAAGAGCCGGATCGGCTCGCCATGTCCGCGCCCGCCCGGCAGCTTCGCCGCGTCGAGGGTATAAAATCGCCCATTGCTGGCGAACACCAGGCATTTCGATGTGGTCTCCGCGGCAACCACGAATTTCGGCCCATCGTCGGCCTTGAATGCGATGCTCGACAGGTCACTGATCGTGCCCCGCAGCGCGCGGATCCAACCCTTCTCCGATACGACCACGGTGATCGGTTCGCGTTCGACCAGCGCTTGCTCGATCGCTGCCTCGTCGTGCTCGGGCGCCTGCCCAAATGCGGTACGGCGTTTGCCCAATGCGGTTTTGGGTCCGAACGTCGCGCGCACCTCTTTGATCTCGTCGGCGACCTTCTTCCATTGCTCCTTTTCGGAGCCGATGAGCTGGTTCAGCGACTTGCGCTCGGCGCGCAGTTGCTTGTCCTCCTGCTTGATCTCGATTTCCTCGAGCTTGCGCAGGTTGCGCAGCCGCATGTTGAGGATGGCGTCGGCCTGCAGGTCCGAGAGCTTGAAAGTATTCATCAGGACCGGCTTGGGCTCGTCCTCGCGGCGGATGATCTTGATGACCTTGTCGAGGTTGAGATAGGCGACGAGGTACCCGCCGAGCACTTGCAGTCGATGCTCGATTTGTCCCAGGCGGAATCTCGATCGCCGCAGCAGCACCTCGCGGCGGTGCGCAAGCCATTCTGTGAGCGCCTCCGCAAGGCCGACAACCTTGGGGATGCGCCCACGCACCAGCACATTCATGTTGAGAGGAATGCGAGTCTCGAGTTCGCTGAGCTTGAAGAGAGATTCCATCAGCAGCTCGGCGTCGACCGTGCGCGCGCGCGGCTCGATCACCAGGCGGATGTCTTGAGCCGATTCATCGCGCACCTCGGCGACTAACGGCAGCTTTTTCTCGTTGACGAGCTCCGCGAGCTTCTCCACCAGGCGGCCCTTCTGCACCAGCCATGGAATCTCGGTGACCACAATGAGGTAGGTGCCGCGACCGGTATCTTGCTTGTGCCACCGCGCCCGCACCCGGAACGACCCGCGCCCGCTGGTATAGGCCTCGGCGATGTCGGCGGGAGAATCGACGATGACGCCGCCGGTCGGAAAATCGGGACCCGGCACGTACTTCAACAGCGTGCGGCTGCGGGCATTCGGGGTCTCGATGAGGTGGAGTGCCGCGTCGCAGATTTCGGCGGCGTTGTGGGGCGGGATCGCCGTGGCCATCCCGACGGCAATGCCCTGCGAGCCGTTGGCCAGAAGATTTGGGAACGCGCCCGGCAGCACCAGCGGCTCTTTCTCCGAGCCGTCGTAGGTCGGCCGAAAATCGATCGCGTCCTCCTCGATACCGTCGAGCAGGAGGCGGGCGACTTGCGTTAGGCGCGCCTCCGTGTAGCGCATCGCGGCAGGGTTATCGCCATCGACATTGCCGAAGTTCCCCTGTCCATCGACCAACGGATAGCGCTGGGCAAAATCCTGGGCGAGGCGCACGAGCGCGTCGTACACCGCCTGGTCGCCATGCGGGTGAAACTTGCCGATCACGTCGCCGACCACCCGCGCGCATTTCTTGAACGCAGCACCAGGATCGAGATGCAGTTGCTGCATCGCGTACAAGAGCCGCCGGTGAACCGGCTTGAGGCCGTCGCGCGCATCCGGCAATGCGCGACCGGTGATCGTGGAGAGCGCGTACTGGAGATAGCGCTCCTCCAGCGCCTCGCGCAGCGCGATCTCTTCGACCTCGCTATCGCGAGGGGGAATCAGTTGTGTGCCCATGGACAAGAATTAATGCCGCATCGCGCCATGAACAAGCGATGAATGCGCCAGCCACGCGCTGTTGTGCTTTCAGAGCTTAGATTTTCAACCAATGGCGTCTGTCGTTGCGGCACGGGGCGATTTGGCCGCAAGCCGATCGACGGATGAATGCGCGGCATCGCCGGAGGAGTCTCGGAGCGCCGCCTACGCTCGCCAAACGCCAGAGCATGGAAGGCGCTGCGTCAGCGTCTTCTCGAACGAGCAAGGAGGATGAGAATGCGTGCAATCTTTGTCGCTGCGTTGGTGAGCTTGGGCCTCGGCCTCCTCGGCGTGTCGTCGAGCTTGGCGGCGCCGGGGCAAGGCGCCGCCATAGCAAGCGCCGCCGAGTTCGGCCGGACAGTCGATCAGGCGCACTGGCGCCCATATCGCTACCGGCACTGGTGGTGGCGGCATCACCGGCATCATCGCTGGTGGTACTGACCCCGACGGGCCGGCCGGGCGGAGCCTCGGCCCGCTCGGCTCAGCCGACGACAACTGGCGGGCGGGTGTCGCGCAGCACCGCGGCAATGAAGCTTGCGCGCGCGTCGGCAAGCCTGATGTTGTGCGGCTCGAGCACATGACGCGCCAGAAAGAAGCCGGTCAACGCAAAGCCGTCGCTGATGTCCTGCAGCGAAGGATCGGCGGCAGACGGGTCGCCCAGGAACGCCGGTAAGGCCAAAAGCTTCTCTCGCCACGGTTCGCCGGCTTGCCGCGATACAGCACGCCCCGATTTCGGCGAGACGTAGACGAGGTCGGTTTTTGCTCCGCTCGCTGCGCAGCTCGAAAGATCCAGTCCAAAGCCCAGTTCCGCCAGCAGCTGCAACTCGAAGCGGACCATGCCACGTGCCGCACGGCGCGGATCGATGAGCGCGTCGAGCACGTTCTCGAGTGCGCCATGGATTTGCGGATGCGGGTCGCGCTCGGGCAGCAGCCGGCAGAGCGTGGCAAGATGCGTCATCCCATAAAGCGCATGTGGAACGGTCAGAAGCGCAGCCGCGCGCGCATCGAGCGCCTCGAGCGTATAGTGACCGAGGTGCTCGTCGAGCCGCGCCCGCCAGGTGCAGCTGATGCGGTTGCCCGGCTGCAGCACGGGACGCAGGCGCGAACTCGCGCCTCCTCGCACCAACCCGAGATGGCGCCCATGCGCTCGCGTCATCACCTCGAGAATGGCATTGGACTCGCCATGACGCTTGCTGCCGAGCACGATGCCTTCATCGGTCCACTGCATCGCCTAGTCCTCGGGAAACCTAAGTCCCATCTCGCGGTAGCGTTCCGGGTCCTCGCCCCAGCGCTCGCGCACCTTGACGAATAGAAACAGGTGTACAGGCGCCTCGATCATCGCTGCGATCTCGCGCCGTGCATCCGCGCCGATCGCCTTGATGGTCTGCCCGCCCTTGCCGAGCACGATCTTACGCTGGCTCTCGCGCTCGACATAGATCGTCTGCTCGACCCGGGTCGAGCCGTCCTTGAGTTCCCTCCAGACTTCGGTCTCGACCGTCGACTGATAGGGCAGCTCCTGCTGCAGCCGCAAATAGAGCTTCTCGCGCGTGATCTCCGCCGCGAGTTGGCGCAGCGGCGCGTCGGTAAGCTGGTCCGCAGGATAGTGCCAGGGTCCCTCCGGCACGTGCGTTGCGAGCCAGCTCTTCACGTCGGCGACCCCGTCGCCCGTAAGCGCGGAGATCATGAAAGTCGCGGCGAATCCCGCACGCTCGCTCGCCGTCTTGGCAATTGCCAGCAGCGCCGATTTCTCGACGAGATCGATCTTGTTGATGAGGAGGATCTTGGTCCGCCCGATCTCGGCGAGCCGTTCGAGGATCGCCCCCGCCTCTTCGTCAAGGCCGCGCTTCGCGTCGATCAGCACGGCCGCGATGTCGGCGTCTTCCACGCCCGTCCATGCCGTCGTCACCATCGCCCGGTCGAGCCGACGCTTGGGCGCAAAGATGCCCGGCGTATCGATGAACACAAGTTGCGAGCCGTCCACGATCGCGATGCCGCGCAACAACGTGCGCGTCGTTTGCGCCTTGTGGGATACGATGGCGACCTTGGTTCCGACGAGCGCATTGACCAGTGTCGATTTGCCGACGTTGGGTGCGCCGATCAACGCAACGAATCCGCAGCGCGTGCGTTCTTTCTCGCCCGCCCCAGGAATGCCCTCGCCACTCTCCCGCTCCGGCGAGGAAACGGGAGCGCGGCGAGAGCCTTTCGCGTCAGCCATCGACGCGGTCGGATTTGACGCCGGCGCGCATCAGCATTGCGGCTGCGGCGGCCTGCTCGGCGGCGCGCTTCGAGCGGCCGAGCCCCTCGGCGGGCGTCAGATGCGGGAGCTCGACGGTGACGCGGAATTCCGGATCATGGTCGGGGCCCTTGCGCTCGACCTCACGATAGGCCGGAGTCGGCAGTCCGCGCGCCTGCGCCCATTCTTGCAGCACGGTTTTGGAATCGCGCAGCGGCCGCGCCGGCGTGCGCATGCGTTCGCTCCACAACCGCTCGACGAGCGCGGCGGCGGCGGGATATCCGCCATCGATGAACACTGCGCCGATGAGCGCCTCGCAAGCGTCGGCGAGGATCGCGGTGCGGCCGCGACCGCCGGCATTGGCCTCTGATGCCCCGAGCCTGATTGCCGCGCCAAGATCGATCGCCCGTGCCACGTCCGCGCAGGCCTCCTTGCGTACCAGATCGGCGAGACGACGCGACATCTCTCCCTCGTCGGCTTTGACGAAGGCGCGGAACAGCATGTCGGAGACGACGAGCCCCAGCACGTGATCGCCAAGAAACTCCAACCGCTGGTACGACGCGGCGCGGTTGCGCGCCCCGCTCAGGGCGGAAATGTGCGTGAGCGCCTGCTCGAGCAACGCTGGGTCCTTGAAGCGGTGACCGATGCGCTCCTCAAACGCCGCCAAATCGCGGCGCCGGCGCTCCTTCGTGCTGGACTTCGTATTTTGATCGGCAGCGGCAAGAGCAGCCGGCTTGCCGTCGGATCCTGGATTGGGTGCTTCGATCGAAGCCGGCTTGCTTGCTCGCCCGCGGCTCATCTTACGATCGTGAACAGTCGATTCCAGCGCACGGCCCAAGGCCAGCGCCACACCATCCACGCGTGCTCGCCTTCGAGAATCGAAAAGAAGATGATCTGGGCCCGCCCGATGATGTTCTCGAACGGCACGTACCCGACCTGACTGAGCACGCGGCTATCGGTGGAATTGTCGCGATTGTCGCCCATCATAAAATAATTGCCGGCCGGCACCTGATAGACCGGGGTATTGTCGTAAAAGCCGTTGTCGACGAGATCGAGCGTCGTGTAGCTCACGCCGTTCGGCAAGGTCTCACGCCAACGCTTCACTCTCGTGGCGCGTGAGCCTTCCTCGGTGTCGATGAAGTCCTCGACCCGCTCGCGCTTGACCGGCTCACCGTTGATATGCAGCACCCCATCCATCATCTGGATGCGATCCCCGGGCAGGCCGATCACGCGTTTGATGTAGTCGGTCGAATCGTCCTTGGGCAGACGAAACACGACCACGTCGCCGCGGGCGGGCGGCGATGCCCAGATGCGTCCGTGAAACAGTGGCGGGGAGAACGGCAAGGAATAGTGGCTGTAACCGTAAGAATATTTCGATACGAAAAGATAGTCGCCGACCAGCAGCGTTGCCTTCATCGAGCCCGAGGGAATATTGAAGGGCTGAAAGAGAAACGTGCGGATGACGAGCGCAATGATGAGGGCGTGAAAAATCACGCGCCCGGTCTCGGCAATACCGCCCTCTTTTCTCTTTGCTCCTGCTGTCACGCTCATTTGCCTCTGCATCCTTTAGGTGGCGCGCGCCCCGCGGCGTCGCCCGAGTCGGCAATCCCGTCCACCGCTATGTGGAAATTACTTTAGTTTCAGTATGTTAATCCTTCGAAGCCGCGTCGGACCCCCAACCGCCGCGACCGTTTTCGCCGCGCCCTTGTAGCCGCTCGCAGGCAAAGGCGCAAACGTTGGCAAATATGGGGTTGCGACCTGGAGGCGGCAATCCATCGAACGTGCGGGCGCGCGGCATTCCGCCGAAGCGTGAACCAGCGCTGGACCGCTACGTGGACTGCACGCGTGGCACTGCGGAGATCACCACCACGGCTTGTGCCATGGGACCTTCATCGGTGATGGTGACATCGATGCGCGCCTCACAGCCCGCCGGCGTAATGGCATTGAGGCGCGCAAGCGCCCCGCCGGTGAGTGTCATAGTGGGGCGGCCCGACGGCAGATTGACGACGCCCATATCGCGCCAGAATACGCCCGCCCGCAGCCCGGTGCCGAGCGCCTTGGCGCAGGCCTCTTTCGCGGCAAAACGCTTTGCATAGGTTTCGGCCCTCCGGGCGCGACCCTCGGCTTTCGCCCGCTCGCTGGCGGTGAAGATACGCTCGAGGAAGCGCTCGCCGTGCCGCTCGATCGTGCGCTCGATGCGGCGGACATCGATGAGATCGGAGCCGACGCCGAGGATCATGCACGCCCCCGGTCGATCGCCGCACGCATGGTTTTGACGGCACCGGCAAGCCCGCAGGACACGGCCTCACCGATCAAAAAGTGGCCGATGTTGAGTTCGACGATTTCGGGCAACGCCGCGATCGCCTCGGCGGTGCTGAAATTGAGACCGTGGCCAGCATGGACTTCCAGCCCCAACCGCCGCGCCAGCTGGGCGCCATGGCGGATGCGCTCCCATTCGGCCTGTGCGGCCGAAATCCGGTTGGCGGCAAGAGCGTCGCACCATGCGCCGGTGTGGATCTCGATCACCGGCGCGCCGATGGCGAGCGCGGCCTGAATCTGCCGCGGCTCGGCGGCGATGAACAGCGACACGCGGATACCGGCCTGCCGCAAGCTGGCAACAATGGAAGCGAGAGACTCATGCTGGCCGGCCACATCGAGGCCACCCTCGGTGGTACGCTCCTCGCGTCGTTCGGGCACGAGGCAGGCGGCGTGCGGACGGGTATCGACCGCGATTCGAACCATTTCCTCGGTCGCTGCCATTTCGAGATTAAGCGGCTTTGCGATTTCCGCCCGCAGGCGGGCAATGTCGTCGTCGCGAATGTGCCGGCGGTCTTCGCGTAGATGCGCGGTG
>DASQXF010000180.1:0-2505 GCA_035639895.1 Xanthobacteraceae bacterium | reverse complement strand
GCCTTGGGTTCGGCTACGAGGAGCTGCGCGAGGATCATCCTTCATTGATCTATTGCTCGCTCTCCGGCTTCGGTCGCACGGGTCCCTACAAGCATCGGCGCGGCTTTGATCTCGTTGCACAAGCTATGAGCGGGATTATGAGCTTCACTGGCGAGAGTGCGCACGGCCCGCCGGTGAAATGCGGGGCGCCGCTCTCGGACATAACCGCGGGCATTCTTGCCGCCATGGGCATCCTGGCCGCCTATACGCATCGGCTGAAGACCGGGAAAGGGCAGTGGGTGGAGACCTCGCTGTTCGAGGCCGCACTGGTGCAGACCTATTGGCAATCGGCGATTGCGCTGGCGACGGGCGTGGCTCCGCGCGCGATGGGCTCGGCCCATCCGTTGAACGCGCCTTATCAAGCTTTTGAAGCCTTGGATGGATGGATCGCCGTCGGGGGCGCAAATCAGAAGAATTGGCGGCGCCTGCTCGAAGCCTTGAACGCGCCGGAGCTCGCGGACGATCCGCGTTTCCGCTCCGGCGCCGACCGAATGGCTCACCTGAAAGAGCTCGAGACGGAACTCGGCGCGCGATTTCGAACCAAGCCGGCGCAATACTGGCTCGAGGCGCTCGAGGACAAGGGCGTTCCTTGTGGTCCGGTCTACGATATGCTGCAAGCGCTCGCCGATCCGCAGACGCTCGCCCGCGAAATGGTCGTCGAGGTCGAGCATTCGACGCTCGGCCTCGTCAAGACGCTTGGCCTGCCGGTAAAATTTTCGGCCACACCCGGCAAGGTGAGCACCGGCGCGCCGCTCTACGGGGAGCACACGCGCGAGGTGTTGCGCGAATGCGGATACGACGATCAGCAGATCGACCGTTTCGAGAAGGAAGGTGCGATCGTCACATCGATGCCTCGACATGCTCGCGAACGGTGGCCTGATGCGGTCACCCCATAACCTAAAGACGAGGAGGAAACATGTTCTGCGTTGCAAGATCGACGATGCTATCCGCCGGCGCTATTGCCGTGTTGTTTGCCGCGCCCGCGGCGGCCGAATGGCGGCCGAGCAAGCCGATTGAATTCGTCGCCACCGCCGGACCCGGCGGTGGGACTGACAATCTCGCCCGCGCGGTTCAGAACAGCATCGTCAAACACAAGCTGACCGATCAACCCATCGTCGTCGTCAACAAAGGGGGCGGTAGCGGGGCGGAAGGCTACACCTACGGCAAGGCGTCCGCGGGCGACCCCTATAAGGTGATCTTCGGCACGTCGAACGCCTGGCAACAGCCGATGGTGTCGAGGGTCGCGTTCAAGCACACCGACCTGACCCCGATCGCGGCCATGGCGCAGGACGAATTCTTGCTCTGGGTGAAGCAGGATGCGCCCTACAAGACTGTTGGCGAATATTTAAAAGCCGTGGCGGCGAAGCCCGGCGAATTCAAGATGGGCGGCGCGCAATCGAAGGATACCGACGAAGTTCTCACCCGCATGATCGAAAAGGCGGCAAATCTGAAATTCACCTACATTCCGTTCAAGAGCGGCGCCGAGGCGGCGGTGCAGCTCGCCGGCGGGCACATCGATTCGCATATCAACAACCCGAGCGAAAGCCTCGGGCAGTGGCGCGGCGGTACGCAGCGCCCGTTGTGCGCCTTCAGCCCGCAGCGGTTGCCAGAAGGCCCGAAGATCACCGCGACGGAAGGCTGGCACGACATTCCCACCTGCGTCGAATCCGGACTGAATATCCCGAAATTCCAGCAGCCGCGCACCGTCTGGCTACCCGGCAAGGTCACGCCGGATCAGGTCGCCTTCTACGTCGATCTGATGAGGAAGGTGCAAGCTACGCCCGAGTGGAAGGAATACACCGAGCGCACCTCGCAGACCGACACTTTTTTGACCGCAGCCGAGTTTGACAAGTTCATGAAGCAGGACATCGAGCACGTACGCAAGGTCGCCGCCGAGCAGGGGTGGCTCGTCAATTGAGCCGGCGGCGTCGATGATCACGCGACGCGCTCTGGAAGGGGCGACCGCGGCTCTGACTGGAACCTTCGGCGCCGCCGTTGTCGTCTCCAGCATCGACAACGGTATCGGCTGGTCGACCGCAGGTGTTGATGCCGGGACCTTTCCGTTCCTAACCGGCGTGATCATCCTCGCCGGCAGTCTGTGGAATCTTGCCCGCGGCTCCATGCAAACCGGCGATGTGGTCGTCAGCTCATCCGACCTGCGGCGCGTAACGGCGCTATTTGTTCCCGCCGTCGCGTTCGTCGGTGCGATCCCGCTGATCGGGGTGTATCTCGCCTCGGGCTGTTACATGCTCGCAAGCCTGGCCCTGCTGCACCGGTTCTCTTTGCCGCGCTCGCTTCTGATTGCGGTGGCGACCCCGCTCGCGCTCTATCTGGTGTTCGAGCGCATGTTCCAGGTGTCGCTCCCACATGGCGCGCTGGGGGACGTGCTCGGGTTCTGACGAGGACGCGATGGACAACATCGAATCCTTGCTGCACGGGTTCACCATCGCGCTCACGCTTTCCCAT
>DASQXF010000179.1:0-2639 GCA_035639895.1 Xanthobacteraceae bacterium | reverse complement strand
TACATCACCGACCGTTTTCTTCCGGACAAGGCCATCGACCTGATCGATGAGGCGGCTGCGCGCCTCAAGATGCAGGTCGATTCCAAGCCCGAGGAACTCGATTCGATCGACCGCGAGATCGTGCGGCTCAAGATCGAACAGGAGGCGCTCAGGAAGGAAGCCGACCCAGGCTCGAAGGAGCGGCTCAAGCGGCTCGAGAAGGAGTTGGCCGCGCTCGAAAAGCAGTCCGCCGATATCACCGCCAGGTGGAAGGCAGAGAAAGAGAAACTCTCCGACGCGCAAAAGCTCAAGACCGAGCTCGACCATTTGCGGACTGAGCTCGCAAACGCGCAGCGCAAAGGGGAATACCAGCGCGCCGGCGAGCTTGCGTATGGCCGCATTCCGGAAATCGAGAAGAAGCTCAAGAACATCGAGGCGGCGGAGGGCAAGGGCGCGATGGTCGAGGAGGCGGTGACCGCCGACCACGTCGCGCAAGTGGTCTCACGCTGGACCGGCGTACCGGTCGAGAAGATGCTGGAAGGCGAGAAAGAGAAGCTGCTGCGCATGGAAGAGCAGCTCAGCAAGCGGGTCATCGGCCAGGCCGAAGCAGTCAAGGCGGTGTCCACCGCGGTGCGCCGTGCGCGCGCCGGCCTTCAGGATCCGCACCGGCCGATCGGCTCCTTCATGTTCTTGGGCCCGACCGGCGTCGGCAAAACCGAGCTGACCAAGGCCTTGGCCGAATACCTGTTCGACGACGAGACCGCGATGATTCGCATCGACATGTCGGAGTACATGGAGAAACATTCGGTGGCTCGCCTGATTGGCGCGCCTCCGGGTTACGTCGGTTATGAGGAAGGCGGCACGCTCACTGAGGCGGTGCGGCGGCGGCCTTATCAAGTGGTGCTGTTCGACGAGATCGAGAAAGCGCATCCCGACGTCTTCAACGTGCTCCTGCAGGTGCTCGACGACGGCCGTCTCACCGATGGGCAAGGTCACACCGTCGACTTCCGCAACACGCTCATCGTGATGACTTCGAATCTCGGCTCCGAATATCTGGCGAACCAGCCGGAGGGGCAGGACACCGATGCCGTGCGCGATCAGGTCATGGCGGTGGTGCGGGCGAATTTCCGCCCTGAATTTCTCAACCGCATCGACGAGATCATTCTGTTCCACCGACTCAAGCGCAACGAGATGACGAAAATCGTCGATATCCAGGTGGCGCGACTCGCACGGCTGCTCGACGATCGCAAGATTGCGATCGTCCTCGAACCTTCGGCGCGCGAGTGGCTCGCGGAAAAGGGCTACGATCCCGCCTACGGGGCGCGGCCGCTCAAACGTGTGATTCAGAAATCGGTACAGGATCCGCTCGCGGAAATGATCCTGTCCGGCCAAATCAAGGACGGCGAGAAGGTCGTCATATCGGCGGGCAAGCAGGGGCTCACCTTCAACGGCAAGCTCGCAGCGGCGGCCTGATAGCGCAACGAAATGGAGCTAGGACACCGGTCCGCACTCAGCGGGTCTGCGCGTAACGCGAAGGCGTGGCGCGGGTCATCATGGCGTCGAGCCGCGTGCGTTCCTGGTCAAAGCCTGCAAGCAGCGCGCCCTCCAACACGCGGCCGCGCGGCAGCTTGATTCTCATCGGATCGACGAAGCGGCCGTTGATCAGAATCTCGTAATGCAAGTGCGCCCCGGTCGACAGGCCGGTCGAGCCGACATATCCGATCACCTGTCCCTGGCGAACTTTCTTGCCGGCCTCCATGCCGCGGGCGAAGGCCGACATGTGGCCATAGGCGGTCTCGTAACCGTTGGCATGCCGAATGCGGATGTATTTGCCGTAGCCGCCTTCCCAACCGATCTTGTCGATGATGCCGTTGCCTGCGGCGAAGACCGGCGTTCCCGTCGACGAGGCCCAGTCGACGCCGGTGTGCATTTTATCGTAGCCGAGCAGGGGATGGTTACGGCCGCCGAAGCCTGACGTTATGTTGCCGTCGGAGACGGGCTTGCGGACCAGAAACTTCTTCGCACTTTTTCCGGTCTCGTCGTAGTAGTCGACGACGGTATCGTCGTTCGTTTGGTATCGATAGAATTTTCTCGTCTCCCCGCCGGTGGTCAGCAAGGCGAACAACACCTCTCCCTTGCCGTTGTCGCTTGGGTTTTCATCGTCGCCGGCGTAGAGGATTTCGAAAGAATCGCCCGGCTGCACCTTGCGCTGGAAGTCGACATCGTAGGAATAGACGCGGATGTACTCGTCGATGACCGGGCGCGGCACGTGATTGCGTAACGCGGTCTCGTAGATGCTCTGATACAGCCGAACTCCTTTGCCGTCATCATCGTCGTCGCTGCTCGAGGATGCCACGCTGTTGGCGCGGCGCACGTCGACGGCAACGTATTTGCCTAGCTCCGACCATGCGATCATGGCCTCGACTGCTGTATCGGTGGCAATGATGACGCGCACGGGTCGCAGCCGTATGCCGTCGCTCGCGGGCGCGAGCAGAACGCGAAGCTTATAGCCGTCGCGTGGGCTGCTGTCTTTTCCGCGGCCGCCGAACGCCGCGGTAATCGCCTTGACCTCGTCTGCCGTCGCACCCAGCTCGCGCAAGAACGCGGAAACGGAATCGCCCTTCTTGAGCACGATCGCGCGTTCGGTCCAGGCATTCCCG
>DASQXF010000178.1:0-4315 GCA_035639895.1 Xanthobacteraceae bacterium | reverse complement strand
AGCGTGGCCTTGAGGTCTTCGAGCGCCATGGTGGGAAATTGCTTCTTGGCGATCTCGGCGGCCTCGTTGGGATTGGCGTAGAGGAATTTCAGTCCTTTGACCATTCCCTTGACGAAGCCGCGAACCACCTCGGGGTCCTTCCGGATGGAATCGAGCCGGACGTTGATGGTGGAATAGGCGTAAGGGCCGAGTTCTTTGGGCACGTTGAAGAACGGCTCGCTCCAGAGGTTCTGGCGGATTCCTTGGGTGACCATGGGCTCCGTGGTGTTGCCGATCACGGCTTGTCCGGCTCGCACGGCGGCCGGCACGGCCGAGTTTGCCACCTCGATCAGCGTGACATCGCGCTTGGCGTCGAGTTTCCACTTGCCCAACAAATAGCGCATGATCGAGTTCGGCGTGCCGCCATAGGCGCCGACCGCGATTGCCTTGCCCTTGAAATAATTCGGCCAATCCCTGTCTTTGGGGTCGTGGCCCTTGGCGGCGCAGAGATAGACGTTGCCGCGGTCGACGCAGTGTACGACCGCGCGCAGTTCCGCGCCCTTGGCTTTGGCGAAGGCGTTGTGCTCGGGCCCGCCGATGAAGGCGAAGGCTTGGCCGGAAAGCACCGCGTTGGTGTGGCCGCCGCCGGTTTCGATCGTCACGATCTTCACGACGATGTCGGACTCGGCGAAGTAGCCGTTGGCCATCGCGATGTACATGGGCAGATAGCCAGTCGAGTGCACCGGCTCCGCGACCAGCAGCTCCTTGCTGGCGGCGCGCGCGATGAACGGTGGAGCCGCAAGCGCCAGGCCGAGGCCGGTGCCGAGCGTCGCGGTCGACTGCAGAAATTTTCGCCGGTTCATGACATCCTCGCTGTTTGATCTTGAATTCGCGTCATTGCCGCACGCCTTTGCGCAGCATGCTTTCGACCCACGACACCGCGGCGTACATGACGATCGCCAAGGTCGAGAGAACCAACACCGCCACCCAGACCAGTGCGATGTCGTAGGTCTGCCCGGCATAGAGGATTGCGCGGCCGAGGCCGTGCTGGGAGGCGATGAACTCGCCGACGATCGCGCCGGTCAAGGCCAGGCCGATGTTCACCCGCAGCACGGAGATGATCCAGGGCAGACAGAACGGAACCACGAGCTTGCGGAACACCTGCAGACGCGAGGCGCCGAGCGAATAGAAGAGCTTCTCGCCGTCCGGGTCGAGTGCCTTCACGCCGGCGTAGGCGGTGAGCGTCGAGACGACCAGCGTCAGCGCGGTCGCAACCGCGACCTTGGAAACGAGGCCGATGCCGAACACCAGGATGATGAGCGGCGCCAGCGCCAGTTTTGGAATCGACTCCAGGCAGATGACGTAAGGCTGGACGATGGCCGCGTAGTTGCGCGACCACCAGAACGAGAGGCCGAGCAGCGATCCCGCCGTGGTACCGAGCAGAAAGCCGAAGATGGTCGAGCGGAAGGTAAAGCTGATGTCGGTCCAAGCATCGCCCGTAGTGAAGAAGATCGTCATCGTGTGGGCGATGGCGCTTGGCTGCGACCAGAAGAAGGCATCAATCCAGCCGGTGCGAGCACCGATTTCCCAAAGTGAAAGCGCGCCGACGAGAATCCCGATCTGCGCGGCGATGAGCGCCCAGGTCGACCAATCCTTCTGCACGGGCAAGCGCCGCCCCGGCTTCGCGGCTGGCTCGGCGGCTTCGGGTCTCGCCTGCGCCCGATCGAGCCTCGTCATCGCGCCAACGGTGGGGGTGGTGTCTTGAACGGCCATTCGGTTCGCCGCTGCCCTAGGCTGCTTCGTTGACGGGTTCGGATGCGGTCGGCTCGAGATGGAGCAGCTCGAGGCAGCGCTCCTTGATGGTCAGGAATTCGCCGCTAAGCACGCTGCCGCGAATGCGCGGACGAGCAAGCGGGACCGGGATGGTCGCGATGATGCGGCCCGGCCGCGTCCCCATCACATGAACCTCGTCGGAGAGATATATTGCCTCCTCGACGTCGTGGGTGACGAACAGCACGGTCTTGTTGAAGTCGCTCCACAGCTGCATCAGCCATTCCTGCATCTTGAGCTTGGTCTGGGCGTCGAGCGCCCCGAACGGCTCATCCAGCAGAATGACGTCGGTATCGAACAAGAGCGTGCGCAACAACGCGGCGCGCTGGCGCATGCCGCCGGAGAGCGCGTTCGGGTAGAGGTATTCGAAACCGGCCAGTCCATAACGATGCAGCAGCGGCAGCGCTCGTTCGCGCGCCGCGCGCAGCGGGACGTGTTGAATCTCCATGCCGAGGATGACGTTGTCGAGCACCGTGCGCCAGGGCAGCAGCAGGTCCTTCTGCAGCATGTAGCCGACACGGCCGATGGTGCCTGTGGCGTCAATCCCGTCGATCAGCACGCGTCCGCCGGTCGGCTCCAGCAATCCAGCAATGATATTGAAAATGGTGCTTTTGCCGCAGCCCGACGGGCCGATCAGACTGACGAACCGGCCTTGCGGGATCGAGAGCGTTACCGGCGCGAGCGCGTGGAACGCGCCGGTCGGCGTCTTGAACGTCATGCTGACGTCGGCAACGCAAAGTTTAGGGGCCGAGGATGACATGCCTATTCCGCGCCCATCCCCGTAACTATATCGCAAAAGGCGTGCCAGCCACCATGGCAGGCTGGCGTGAAAACGTGGCCCCGCCGGCGTTGCTGCCGATAGCCGATGACGGCAAATCGCTCTGCCTGCATCAATTTTCGGCAGGCGACGCGTGGGACGGGCTTCGCAGGCTCAGTGTCCGACCGTCCCTAAATCGCGAGCTCTCCTCCGATCGTCCCGTTGCGTGTCAAACGGTCGAACAGTTCATCGTCGTGCGTCACCAGAATCGTGATGTTCTCTTCCGTTGCGGCGATTCTGTTGAGCCAGCGCAACTGCGCCATCACCGCCGGCACGTCTTCTTTCACCCAGGGCGCCGCCTTGCCCTTGCTCTGGGTGATGTTGTCCATGATCCAGGCGGAGTCGACGCTGTGCAGAATCTCGCGGCCGGACTGCAAGCGGATGAAGACCATTTGCGAATCGGGGCTATGGCCGGGTGACCGAATGAGGACCACGCCGGGGGCAACCGGATAGTATTGCGGATAGTCGAGGACGATGAACTTTTCGAGCGCCGGCGGCGCGAGCTTCAGGTGCGGCCGATGCGGCGTGTTCATCATGCAATCCGCGACGTCCATGGTGATGACCGTTTTGCTCGCGAGCTCGGAGAAATTCGCCGCGCAGAGCACCCCCGCGACGTGGTCGGCATGATGATGTGTGAGCACGATGAGCCGCGCGTTGCCGAGCGCCCGCTCGAGCTTGGCAAACTGTTCGGCGAAATACGGCTCGGGCTTGTCGGGGCTGAAGGAATCGTGGGTCGCCTTGTCCAAGCCGGAATCGATCATCACCGAGCAATCGGGATAGACGATCTGGAAAGCCGTGCGCGGCATCGTGACCCGCGTGTCGTCGCCGCCTTCGATCACGAATTTGCGCGGACGAATGCTCGCGGCGACTCTCACGCCGTTGACCGCGAGCGGCAGCGCGCCGGGCAGCACCATGCTCATCGCCCGAATCGCCGCGAGGTCAGGACGGAAATCGGCCGTCTTGCGTCGCTCCGCAGACTCGAGCTTGGCGTTCACCTCGCTTAACGACATGCAACGGCCTCAAATGAAAAGCGTTTGCTTATTGCACCGCCCGGCGCTGCCAGTTCATTCTCCGAGAGGGCAACGGCACCGAGTGCGGGGCGCGGGAGAACTATTCCGCCGCTACTTTGTGCGCGGCGGATACGCCGCGCGCCTTCACTACGACCTTGATGGCATCCTCGACGCGGTCCTTGGCGTAGCGGATCGCGGTCGGCAGGTCATCGAGCGGGAAGGTGTGGGTATGGATCTTGGTGGCGTCGAACCGCTTCTGGCTCATGAACGCTTCGGCGCGGTGGGTCGCGCTCTTGCCTTCGCCGCGGATGCCATAGATGTAGATATTGTTGCGCACGATGTCGGCGATATCGACCGGCGTCTCCTCGTGCGGAAAGGCCGCGAGACAAATTTTGCCGCCGCGGTTGACCATGCGGATCGCCTCGTTGACGGCATTGGGCGCGCCCGAGCACTCGAGCACGTAGTCGACGCCCTTGCCGCCGTTGAGGCGGCGCACCGCCGCAACCGCATCCTCGCTCCTCACGTTGACGACGTGGTCGGCGCCGAGCTCGCGCCCGATCGCCAGCCGGTTGTCGCGCGTGCCGGTGAGGATGACGGGATGCGCGCCGAGCGCCTTGGCGACTGCGACGCCGAGAAGCCCGATCGGTCCGGGGCCGGTGACCACGACGCTCTCTCCCGC
>DASQXF010000177.1:0-2053 GCA_035639895.1 Xanthobacteraceae bacterium | reverse complement strand
CGCATGAGGTTGGTCTTCATTTCCTCGGTCACCGCGATGACGCCGTTGCGCACGATCTCGGTGATTACCGGATCGACCTTACGCCGCTTCGAGCCGTTCCGTTTTGTCGTCATTTTGGGCTTGACCCGTCGGGTGGACATTGCGCGGTCTCGATGTCTCATCCGCACCTGCGTCCTCGGCGCAATGCCCACGCGTTCGCTTCGCGTGGGCAAAATCGGTTTTGACAGAAGTGCGAGCGGTTGGCTTTCAACATCCGATTTCGCCCACCCTACCAAGCATGCTCATCGACCTCCCGCGACGTCGATGATCAGATGGCCGCCGCCGTCGACTTCGAGCCGGTCGCCGGCCAGTAGCAGCGTGGTCGCCGCGTGCTCCTCGATCAGCGCGGGTCCGCTGATCCGGTTGCCGGCGGTGAGCGCGGCGCGGGCGTAGGTCGGCGTCGGGCGGAACTTGCCCTCCAGATAGGCCGGCCGCCTGCCCGTAAACGCCGAACTGTGGGGCGTGCGCTTGCCGCGCGCGATCCGCTCCGGCGGCGGCTTGCGCATGATCCCGGTGACGGTGCTGCGCAGGCTCACGATCTCGGCAGGCTCCTCCGGCGCCGCAGTGCCATACCGCAATTCATGCATCGCGTCGAAAAGGCGCTTGATCGCGCGACGATCTTTCCGTTCGAATACCTTGAGTGGCAAGTCCACGGTGACCGCATGCTCCTGGCCCACATAGCGCATATCGGCCGCCCGCCTCACCGTGATCTTCTGCGGTTTGATTGACGCGGCGGCGATCGCCGCGCGCCCCTGGCGTTCGAGATCGCGGTAGACCCGTTCGATCGCCGCGAACGGAGCCTCGTCGAGCCGCACGAACGCAGTGCGCACGAAATCGTAGCGCAAATCCGAGAACAGCATGCCGAAGGCCGAGAAGACTCCCGGTGCGGTCGGCACGATGACGGTCCTGATGCCGATCTCGCGTGCGACCTCGACCGCGTGCAGCGGCCCGGCGCCGCCATAGGCCACCAGAGCGAAATCGCCGGCATCGAGACCACGCTCCGTGGTGACTCCCTTCACCGCATACGACATCGCGGTCGCAGCAATGCGCAAGATTCCGTCGGCCGCTGCCGTCAAATCCATGTCGAGGGGCTTTGCCACGCGCTCGGCGAGCGCGCGTTTGGCGGCCTCGACGTCAAGCCGCATCTCGCCACCGAGGAACCGGTCGGCGGCAAGCCGACCGAGAACGAGGTTCGCATCCGTCACCGTCGGCCAGTTGCCACCGCGGCCGTAGCAGGCCGGGCCGGGTACGGCGCCCGCGCTTTGCGGCCCGACCCGCAACGCGCCCTCCTCTACCCGCGCCATCGAGCCGCCGCCGGTGCCGACCTCGAAAATATCCATCATCGCGATCTGCACCGGCAGCGCCTGGTCGTAGCCGCCGATCAAAGCGGCACCGGTGGTGAGCGCTTCGCCATTGTGGATGACCCCGGCCTTCGCCGTGGTGCCGCCCATGTCGAAGGCGATGGCATTTTTCAGCCCGAGCGTCCGGCAGAGGGCTTGCGTGCCGATGACGCCGGCCGCCGGTCCCGATTCCAGCATGTGCACGCAGTGGCTCTTGGCCTGATCCGCTTGGTAGAGACCGCCGGTCGACTGCACGATCAGAAAAGAGCCGGTAAATCCATCGCTGCGAATGTGGGCCTCGATCTCGCCGAGGTAGCGGCGAACGATCGGCCCGATATACGCGTTGGCGACGACCGTCGAGCAACGCTCGAACTCACGATATTCTTCCGATAGGTCATGGGAGGCGGAGACGAACATCCGCGGGTGGTTGCGCTCGAGGATCGCCTTGGCGCGCGCCTCATGGTCATGCCTGGCAAAGCAGTTGAGAAACAGGATCGCGATCGCCTCCACGCCGAGCCGTTCCAGCGTGCGACCGAACGCCTCGATCTCCTTCTCGTCGAGGGGCAGGTCGATTTCGCCATTGGAAAGCACGCGCTCGTTGACCTCGAAACGCAGCGCCCGCTCGACGAGCGGCTCGTGCTTGCGGAAAAAGAGATTGTAGGCGTCCGGCCGAT
>DASQXF010000176.1:0-7004 GCA_035639895.1 Xanthobacteraceae bacterium | reverse complement strand
GTCCCACGCGTAATGTCCGCCACGACAAGCGGCAGGATCACGCCTAGAACTGCCGCGCACACGCCATCGAGAAGTTGCACGGCAACGACCAAATAGGGGTTGGTCACGAAAGCAAACAGCACCCCGCGCGCTGCCAAGGCTGCAAAGCAGAAGAACAGCAGCGGTCGGCGTCCCCACGAATCCGCAACCCGGCCAACCCAGGGAGCAAACCCCGCCACGACGAGTTGCGGCACGACGATGCAGGCGCCGATCAGGGTCGTCGCCCATTCGCTCGCGCGCATGGTCAAAATCCCGCCCATCAGCGGCAGCATCGCCGCGTTCGCGAGCTGAAACAGCAAGATGCAGGCGGCAAATATGAGCAGCCGGCGATCACGCAAGACCGTGCGCACGCTCACGCTTGGTGTCGCAGTCTCGGTGCCGCATAGGTGGTCCACCTGGCCGACGCGGATACGCGCCAGCGCCAGTATGGCTGGTGCGGCGAGCGCGGCCGTAAGGAAGAATACCGCTTGATTGGAGAGGAGGTATCCACACAGGCCCATTGCCGCGGCGGCAAAGCCGTTGCCGATCGATGCGAATCGGGCATTGCGGCCGAGGCGGGCTCCGAGCGCGGCGTGGCCGACCAGACCCAGGCTGATTGCGGCAATGACGGGCCCGAGCACGCAGCTCGCTGCTGCATGCAGCACGCGCGATCCCATCACGACCAAAAACGTGGGCCAAATGGCAAGTGCAAGCGCGCTCAAGCAAATCGCGGCCACCGCAAGCATAGCAATTAGCCGCGCAGAACGCACCGCATCGACCAGCGCCCCGCCGGGCATCTGACAGGCGAGCGCCACCAGGCCGCCGGCGGTCAAGACAAGCCCGATGTCGAACTGCGTCCAGGCGTGCGCGGTCAGATAGATCGCGACGAAAGGCCCGAAGCCGGTTTGGATGTCAGCGAGGAAGAAGGTGAACCAATCAAGGCCGCGCGCGCTCGCCCGCGACGCCGCACCGCGCGTTGCGGGCGCCGTTTGCTTGAATGCCGCCGATGACGCAAAACCTGCCTCGGCGCGGCGGCCCAGCCGACCGCCGTCAAGCTCAAGTGCTAACGCTGACAGCCCTAAATCTCCGGCGCCGTAGGGGAATTACGGCGTCGGTTTTGGCCGACTGCCCCGTGCAACCGGCCACCCCCTTCTCTTCAGCGGCGCCCCACACCGCGCTCACGCCTGACGCAGGACGTCGCACCCGTGCTTGGTCCGGAGTCAAAATGCCCAAAGCGGCATTTTTGAGAAGCCGCTGTGAGTTCCAGGATCGGTATTATGAGACGGCAGATTTCAGCTCCATAGCGGATCCGGAACTTTCCCGTCCGGGCGCCGTTGGCCGCCCATGGCGGAGCACGCGATTCATCCTCCAATCCACCTCGTCAGACATTCCGACGAGCCGATCCGTTCGCTGGAAGCGGCGGCCAAAGTGGTCCGGCGTCATGCCGGCGATCATCTCGATCGCAACGCGGAGAACGTGCTGCGCCAAATCAAGGGTGCCACGACGCTCGAACAGGCCGAGGCCGCCGGCAAGGCGTTTCGCGCCTGGGCCGAGGCCCAAGGCCTGCTGCTGGTCCCGCCGGAAGACGGCAAACGCGCGTCATGAAAATTGCTGGGCCGCGGTACCGCGCAGCGCGCAAAGCTCACTTGCGCTCGAGAATCGTGGCGATCGCCTTGACTTGATTGCGTGCATAAATGGGCAGTCCGGCGCTGATCGAGTTGCCGCTGTTGAACGAGCTCTTGCCGGCAAGCACCTGCGCGGGCACCAAGTTCCGCAGCACCGGCACCTTCACGAATTCTTTTTTCTTCGCCAGCACATTGCTCTCGACGGCCAGGGCGATGAAGACCGTGACAATGGTCTGCTTCGGGTCGGTGGGATGCGCCTGAAAGACCGCGAGCAGTTTGCCGAACTGCATCACCTGGTTCACGTAGAAGATACTCTGCTCGAGCGCCCCCGCGGGCGGCGTGTCGATGCCGGTCAGGGCCGCAAGGCCCATCTCGGTCACCTCTGCGGGCGGCCGCAGCGTTAGTTCGCTCTCGAACTCCAGGTAGTCCGGGATTTTTTTGGCGCCCTCGCGCAGCTTATTGGCGATCTGAATGCCGACTGGCAATTTGCCTTCGAACTGGTAGCGCGAGTGGATGCAGATTGTGACCGGCCTCGTTTCACACCAGCGCCGCAGCGGGTGCTGGTTGTGCACGGCGCGCGGGTCCTTGGCAGAAACGGCCTCGGCCGGCGCAACCAACTTGTGCTTGATCGCCGCATCGATGCGCTCGACGAAAGGCAGCGCCACGAAGTTTGCGAGGTCGATCGCGTCGGGCGGCCGCGCTAGCGCAAAGCGGGCTTCACCGACGTACATGTGAAGCTTTTCCTTGAAGCGCTTGCGCACGCCGTCGACCGTCACTTCAACGGTCGGTTCGAGGTAGCTTGGAAAGGGTGTCAAGAATTGCTTCTCGAGCGGTCTCGCCTGCGCCCAATCCTCAAAGCGGATCAGTCCGGTATCGGGATCGATCAGCTCTTCGCTGGGCCGGTCGATGAACGCGATGGTTCTCGGCTTGAGCCGATCGACCGCAAGCTCGGCAGGCAACGCGACCTCTTCGATGCGGAACTCCTGCGCCCGGGCGTGAGTGCCCTCGCCCGCGGCCAATGCCGCCAGCCCCAGGAGCAAGGCGGCACGCTTCAGGGGTCCCATCGTCAGGTCTTTCAATAAGATCCCCGATTGCCCCAGATATATCCGGGATCGATGCGTTGCGGCGTTTGGTATTCGCGCCCGTAGGGATCGCGCGGCGGCTGCGCCTGATATCGCGGATCGCGCCCGTAGGGATTGGATTGGCCGTAGTAATATTGTCCGGGCTGCCGCCATGGATCGCGCGGCGCCGGAACGTAGCGGCCGTTATTATCGTAGTAGTAATACCCTCCGCGCTGCTCGTAGGGACCATAGCCGTATGGAGCAGGCGCCACGCTATAAAACTCGCGCGCCCCGTAGGTATCCCCTCGCGAGACGAGTTGATACTGGGTATCGACGATCTGGCCGCTGCGGTCGATGCGGAAGCATTCGGTGATGGCTCTTCCGCTGCTGACTTGCATCTCGCCCGAATCGAGGTCGATCGATTTGCATGCCAGATGGCGTTTGGCCTCGGGCGACGGCGGAGCCAGCGCGGTTCTCGGCGCCACGTTGGACCATACGGCCTGGATCACCGGCTCGAAGATCGGCACTGCGACGTGGCCGCCGGTCGCACCGCCGCCGAGCGTGCGCCGCTTGCCATCGGAATTGTCGTAGCCGATCCAGACGGCGACGGTGACGTCGTTGGTGAAGCCGATGAACCAGGCATCGTTTTCATTGTCGGACGTGCCGGTCTTGCCAGCGACATAGGGGGCAAGGCTGGAGATCGACCGTGCCGTTCCGCGCGCCAACACGCCCTGCAGCATGGTCTTGAGTTGATAAAAGGCGGCGCGATCGACCGAGGAGACCATGACCGACGATTTCGGGTCATGGCGATAGATCACCGTGCCGTTGCGCTCGATGGAATCGATCGTGTGCGGGGCGGGATGCAGCCCTTCATTGGCTATGGTCGCATAGAATGCGGCGAGATCGATCGGCCGCACCGGTTGCGCGCCGAGCACGAATGGGTAGTACCGCAAACACTCCCGATAAATCTGCGCTTCCAAGGCGAGCTTGCAAAGGCGATCCAGGCTCGCCTCCGGGCTGCTCTCGATGCCGCCATCGAGCAGATGGACGGTGGCGAGATTGCGCGAATTCTCGAGCGCGCGGCGTAGCGTGAGAATCCCGCCGTACCCGCCGTCGTAGTTCTTCGGCGTCCAGTAATCCTGCTCGCGGGCGCGGCCGCCGCCCAGCGGCGGAAGGGTGATCGGGTCGTCGCTGACCAGCGTGTTGGGTTGCAAGCCGCGCAGCGCCGCCAGATAGCTCAGCGGCTTGATCGCCGAACCCGGCTGGCGCACGGCCTGCGTCGCGCGATTGAGCTGGCTCAGCGGGTACGAGAAACCACCGGTCATGGCGAGGATGCGGCCGGTTTTGTTCTCCAGGACCACCACCATTCCCTGCACCACCGGCCGCACGCGCAGCTCCGCGCGTCCGGCGGTCTTGCCCTTGCCGTCGCTTACGCGCACCCGCACGACGTCATGGAGCGCGAGCTTGCGCTGGGCGGCGGCATTGTCGACCGAGAGCGGCAGGATACGTCCGTCAGCCAAGCCGACACGCCAAGCTCCGCCTTTGCCGCTCGGCTTTTCCAGCACGATGGCCGCCGCCCAGTGCACGTCGTAAAGCGGCAGCCGGGCGTTTGCCAGCGCCCGCTGCCAGGCTGGCCTTCGATCGGCGATCTTCTTGTCCGTCTCGCGTTGAATGGATTGGCCGAGATTAGCCTCCGCCGCGCGAAACTGGACACGCCCGTTGCTGCGCTCGTAACGCGAAAGCCCCTCCTGCAGCGCCTCCTCCACCGACCGCTGCAATTGCGGAATGATGGTCGAGCGCACCGTGTAGGAATTCGCCGTGATCGCATCGATGCCGGCGAGCGACTTCGCTTCGCGGGCGACCTGGTCGACGAAATGGTAACCGACGGTGCGGCGCGGACGCTCGTAGGCCACGAGCGTCGGAAGCGCGGGTACTCCCCGCCCCGTCTGCTCGGCGGCAAGCGTACCATCCTCCTGCATGCGGCTGAGAACGTAGGCCAGCCGTTCTTGCGCACGGGTGGGATGCCGGTCGGGATTGAAGTAGTTCGGCCCCTTGGTCAGACCGGCGAGAAGCGCGCCCTGTTCGAGCGTGAGTTCTTTCGCAGGCTTTCCGAAATAGCCGCGCGCGGCGAGTTCAATGCCCCACGAGCCGCGCCCGAGATAGACGGAATTGAGATAAAGCTCGAGAATTTCCGCCTTGCTCAGCGTGTGCTCGAGGCGCGAGGCCACGATCATCTCGCGAATCTTGCGCTCATAAGTGAGGTCCTCGCCCACCAGCAGGTTCTTGACGATCTGCTGAGTGATCGTGGAGCCGCCTTGTGGGCGCCCGGACGCGGCGAGATTGCTGATGAAGGCGCGAATCAAGCCGCGCTCGTCGATTCCTTTGTGCTGATAGAAGCGCCTGTCCTCGGCGGCCAGAAAAGCCTTTTGCACGTGCTCCGGAATGTCGGCGAGCGGCACCCAGACGCGCCGCTGATTCTCTTCGAACACCTCGGCAAAGCGCTCACCCCTGCGATCGAGCACGACGCTCGCGCCGGGAAGTTTCATGCCCTTGAGCTTTGTATGATCGGGCAGATCGGCCGCCGCCTTGTTGTAGAAATCGATGACGTCGCCGAGGTCCACAGCCGAAACGGCGACGTTCTCGTTCTTGCAGAACTGCCGGTAGGCCGTTTGCAGATCGGCGAAATTGATGCCGCGAAACGCCTTGCTCTCGCTGGCGGCCGCTTGCGGGTCGTCCATGGCGGTGGCCAGGAGATCTTCGAGGTTGATATCCTCGATGTCGAATGCCTTGCGCATGTGCGCGCAAGCCGCGCGCAGCAGCTGCGCCACAAGCGGCTGATCTTGCGTACGCTCGAAGCGCGTCTTCACCGTATCCGGCGCCGTCATGACCTGACTGAGCGCCAGCGCGGTCGCAAATATTTTGACCAGAATCGATTCCATCTGACCGCGCTAAGACCGGAGGCCCAAGGCGAGAGTGGCCGCACCCCAAATCACCGATACAAAATGGCTTTTTGGCGTGTCTAGTTCCTCTCCGCACAAAATTAACTCGCGATCTCGTGCGGGGAGCCGCCGCGTCAAGCCGGGACACATCCGGCACATGCGTTGCCGGCCGGCAACAAACATCTCATTGGAAAATATCGGTAAATTTAGCGACGCTAGGCGTTTGCGGCGCGAGCGCGATCGCCCCATGGCACGCCAAGCCGATATTATCGTTGCGGAATACCGCCGCGGCTGCAACGACAGCGCGTCAATGAAAAGGGGCCGCCCTCGGGCGGCCCCTTGTGTAATTTTAGCTTCGCCGGCGCTATTCCGCCGCCGGCAATTGCGCCGGCTGCGCAGGCTCCGCGGCAGCCGCCTGCGCGGCGGCCTCCTTCTCGCGCTCTTCCAGGATGAGCGCGTCGCGCTTGCCCGCGACTTCGCGCAACGTGTTCATCATGGCGCCGGTGCCCGCCGGAATCAGGCGGCCGACGATGACATTCTCCTTGAGGCCTTCGAGCGTGTCGATCTTTCCGTTGACCGCCGCCTCGGTGAGCACCCGCGTGGTCTCCTGGAAGGACGCCGCCGAGATGAACGAGCGCGTTTGCAGCGAAGCTTTGGTGATGCCGAGCAGCACGGGGTGGCCGACGGCCGGCTTCTTGCCCTCCTCCTTCGCCCGCGCATTGATCTCGTCGAGCTCGATCTTGTCGATCTGCTCGCCTTGGATCAGGTCGGTTTCGCCCGCGTCGTCGATCTCGACCTTCTGCAACATCTGGCGAACGATGACCTCGATGTGCTTGTCGTTAATCGAGACGCCCTGCAACCGGTACACATCCTGGATCTCGTTGACCAGATAGGCGGCGAGCTCCTCGACGCCCTTGATCGCCAGAATGTCGTGCGGCGCCGGGTTGCCTTCGACGATGGCGTCGCCCTTCTCGATCACGTCGCCGTCCTGCAGGTGGACGTGCTTGCCCTTGGGGATGAGATATTCCTTCGGCTCTTCCCCTTGATCGGCCGGCGGCTCGATGATGACGCGCCGCTTATTTTTGTAGTCGCGTCCGAAGCGGATGGTGCCGGAGGTCTCGGCGATAATCGCCGCCTCCTTCGGCCGGCGCGCCTCGAACAACTCCGCCACGCGCGGCAAGCCGCCGGTGATGTCGCGGGTTTTGGCGCTCTCGGTGGGAATGCGCGCGATGACGTCGCCCGCCTTCACCTGCGTTCCGGGATCGACCGAGATAATCGCGTCGACCGCGAGCTGGTAGCGCGCCTCGCCTCCGCGGGCCAGCTTCATGGCCTTGTTGTTCTTGTCCTTGATCATGATGGCG
>DASQXF010000175.1:0-6645 GCA_035639895.1 Xanthobacteraceae bacterium | reverse complement strand
TGGAGGACCCTACGGATATGCAGGACCCTACGCAGCAGTGCCCGGATACTCGTACCGGTCCAGCTACGCCTACGAACCGGACTACGTGTACGGCAGTTCCAGCGTAGTCGTCGGCGGCGGGTACCGCGAAGGCGTAGGCGAGTACCGCGAAGGCGTACGCTCGCGCGCCGTGACCCGCTCAGCACGCACGGAGGTCGGGAATGAGGCCGTTGGCACAAACGTGCGTCAACGCGGCACGAGTCTCAGGACCGGATCATCCGTTCGCTCGACGTCCGCCATTCGCGAGCGCGGTCGCGCCGAAAACGCTTCGATAGGCGGCCCTGCATCCGCGCGTGCGGAATCGACCGTGGGAAGCGGCGAGCCACGCAGCAGCACGTCGAACCGAGCGCGAGGCCTTCGCGGCGCAACGACCGCGCAGCCAGGCGAGATGAGCGGACAGTCCGGCGAGATGCGCGAGATGCGTATGGGGCGATAGCGCACCGCTGCGCGACCCCTCATCCACTCGCCACGATGTGAGCCCGCCCGCACGGACGGGCTCACACCTCGACGCGCTTAGAGCTGCGGGAGGAACCTTCGATCAAAATGGCCGTTGATCGGCGAAGGAGATTTCCATGCCACGTGAATTGATCGAGCCGCACAAGGGAGATAAACGCTACGTCCGCCGTAAGAAGGGCAAATTTTCAAGCGGACAGACGGATGTCGGGCGTTCGTTGTCGGCCGACCGCCGATCGAAGGCCAAGACAATTGTGAAGAAGGGAGAAGGTGATCGCGGAGATCAACCGAAGCACTGACCCCGATTGATCGATCTCTTAGGAACTCAAAGCGGGGGTAAGGCGGTGCACGCGGAGTTGCATAATGGAGCAGCCTGCATGGTGGGCCCGGGAGGACTCGAACCTCCAACCAGACCGTTATGAGCGGTCGGCTCTAACCGTTGAGCTACGGGCCCATGCAAGCAAAAGCGCCGCGCGACCCAATACAATGCTTGCCCACGCACGGCAATTCCATCGCGACGGGCGCGGCTGAGACGAAGATGGGAGAGAGGTACCCCCGCCGCAAGGTGAGCGTTGAAACCTACATCCTGAATAGCCGCTTGGCGTTGCCGCTCAGGATCTTGACCTTGTCCTCGTCGCACAGCGGCACGGTTTCCATCCATTGCACCGCCGGCTTGTTGGCGACGAACGGCCAATCCACCGCGAACAGGATGCGGTCGATGCCCATTTCCATGACGCAACACAGCAGCGCGGGGTTGGAGAAGTTGCCGCTGGTCGTGATGTAAAAGTGGCCGCAGAAGGCGTCGCGGAAACTCAAGGTCTTGGCGCCCGGGCGGGCGAGCGCTTGATCGACGCGCCAGATCAGGAACGGCAGCGTTTCCCCGAGATGGCCGAGAACCACCTTGAGCCGGGGATAGGCGTCGAACACACCGCTCAGCACCAGCCTGATCGCTTGCGTCGCGGTTTCGACGGTGTAGCCCCAGGCCGCCCGCACCACCATCGGAAAGTCCTTGGCATAGTCCTTGTAATACGCATCCATCACCGCCGGCAGCGGCAGCGATGGATGCAGATAGAGCGGCACGTCGAGCGCCTGCGCGCGCTCGAAGATCGGCCAGAACCGCTTATCGTCGAGAAAGACCCCATTGGCGACGCCGTGGATCATCGCGCCCTTGAAGCCGAGCTTGGTGGTGCGTTCGAGTTCGTCGGCGGCCGCTTTGGGATCGCTGGTCGGTAGCGCCGCAAAGGCTGCAAAGCGCTTCGGGTTCGCGGTCACGACGGCGTGCAGCCGATCATTCACGCCCCGCGTGATGTCAACCGCGTCGGCGCCGGAAAGCTTCTGCGCCGACGGCGCGCCATGTGACAGGATCTGTACGTCGATCCCGGCTTCGTCCATCTCGCTCAAGCGCAACTCGCCGAGATCGTAAAGGCGCTTGAGCGTTTGCGGATCGCGTATGCCCTCGGCGCCGGCAAACAACGCCGCCAATTCTTTATCCCAGTAGTGCTCCTCCAGCGCGATCACCGGACATTTGAGCATTCGCAGCATGATTGCATCCCCCATTCGGCAGCCGGACGAATTTTCCTAGCAACCGCGAGCGGCTCTGTCACGGCGGCGCTCTTCGTGCGACGTGTGCGGTGGCCGAGAAAGCCTAGTCGCGCGGAGGCAAGCAGCATCGGAACGGGGGACCGCGATAGGCGTTGTCTATGCGGTCAGCCATCCGTTCCTTTGCCCCGGCAAATCCGACGGACAGCGAGTCGTTCGGCGTAAAGCGCGCATAAACGAGCGGCTGAGCCACGCGCGAGTTGCAACCCAGGTTTGCGGCCGGACGCTTACCTGCACTGCTGGATCAAGCGTTACATATTCGTCGGGAGCGGGGGCGACTCGAAGGCATCCCATGGCCCATCTGGTCGACAAGGAATTTGTAGAACGCGCGAACACAATGCTGCTGCTCGGCATCCTCTGGGGCGGGTTTGCGGCGTGCGTGGTCGGCGCGTTGGCCTACGACATTGCCTACTGGCTGCAGGGCTGGTGAGCCGCGCAGCGGGCGCATCGCAGCGCGGTTCGCATTGATCGCCGTCGTTGCAAGTCACGCTACCTTACAAGTCACACGCTACATCGCCGCAAGACCTCGCGCACGGTCGGGCTCGTTCAGCCGGGCGGCCAAGTCCGAGTTTCGGCGGCAATTCAAGGTTAGGCGAGATTTACACACCGAAAGCACGTAGCCGTAGCTTTCGCGGCCGTCTTCGTGCGCGCTTTTGAGCTGACAAGCGCGCATCAGGAAGGATGAGGCGCGCGCAATCGACGCGAGCGTGAGCCATTCCGAGCACACTCACTAACGCAGGCATGCGGCAGCCGGTGTTTGTCCATCTCCCTTGCTCGTGTGCTTCATCAATCACGCCCGGCGCGGCCCGGCCAAAGGCAATTTGCGAGTTGGCGCGGTCGCGGGCAGGAAGGTATATTGATGCCTGGTCGGAATTCGATGTAGGCGCAACACCGGCGAGGGAGGTCTGATATGTCGATGGGCTCGGGCGACGCCAATGAACTGCAGCGCGCGCTGACACAATCGATTCGCGAGCATTGGGTTTTGTTCCTGATCGAGGGCATCGTTCTCGTCGTGCTCGGCGTGTTGGCGATCATTATTCCGCCGATCGCTACTATCGCCGTCACCATTTTCTTGGGCTGGCTGTTCCTCATCAGCGGAATCGTTGGTTTGGTCACCACGTTCTGGGCGCGGCACGCGCCGGGATTCTGGTGGTCGCTTTTGTCGGCGGTGGTCGCGATCGCCGCCGGTATCGTGCTGCTGGGATGGCCGGTGCCCGGCGCGGTCTCGCTCACGTTGCTGCTGATCGTATTTTTCATCATCGAAGGCGTGCTCTCGATCATGTACGCGCTCGAGCACAAGAAGGAGCTGTCGGGCCGGTGGGGCTGGATGCTGATCAGCGGCATCATCGATCTCATTCTGGCCGCCATCATCTGGGGCGGGCTGCCCGGCACCGCGGCGTGGGCGCTCGGCTTGCTGGTCGGCATCAACATGCTGTTCGGCGGCTCCGCGATGATCGCCATGGCTTTACACGCGCGCCACGCCGACCCCTCGACAACCGCTGCTCCGAAAGCGCTCTAAACCGGCAGCCTCAGCCATAAAAAGCGCCGCGCCGGTTTCCCGGCGTGGCGCTGTCGTTCCTGCCGGGCGCGATTATGCCAAAGCCCGTTTCATCCGATCCGGCGACATCGGCAGGTTGCGGATACGCTTGCCGGTGAGCTGGAACAGCGCATTGGCAATCGCCGGGGCAACCGCCACCACGCCGATTTCGCCCATGCCGGTCGGCGGATTATCGGTCGCGACGATCCTGGTGTGGATCTCCGGCAGATCGCTCATCCGCAGCACCAGGTAGTCGTTGAAGTTCGTCTGCTGGATGGCGCCGCCCTTTACCGTCAATTCTTCGAGCAGCGCAGCGCTGAGGCCGTAGACGACGGCGCTCTCGAGCTGGCCATGGACGTGGTCCGGCTGAATGACGAGCCCCGGATCGACCGCGACCCAGTAGTTGTGCACCTTGATTTTGCCGGTGCTGCGATCAACCGACACCTCCGCGACGCCCGCCGAGAGCGTGCCGTGATAGTCGGAGAACGCGATGCCCATGCCGCGGCCCGGACGCTTGCGCTTGAAGTCGGACATCTCGGCCACCGCCTTGATGACGGCCTGGGCGCGCGGCTGATCTTTCGTCAGTTCGAGGCGCAGCGCGAGCGGATCCTTGCCGACCGCGTTCGCCACCTCATCGACAAAACATTCGGCCGCGAACTTGTTGTAGCCCGAGCCGATGCCCCGCCAGGCATGAACGCGCATGCCGCGGGTTTCCCGCACATATTCGGCGCGCACATTGCGGATACCGTAGAACGCCTGGTCGAGGCCGCGCGCGCCGATGTAGTCCTTGCCGCCTGTCGCCTGGAACCGTGGGGGCGCGGCGACCGCATCGACATTCTCCGACACTAGGCGATGGTACCAACCGACGAGGTTGCCATTGGCATCGAGACCGGCCTTGAGCACGTGGTGCGTCATCGGCCGCGGGCGGGCGGCGGCGAGGTCGTCCTCCCGGGTGAGAATGAGCTTCACCGGTTTCTTGGTGATGTTGGACAGAATGGTCGCCTGGATGGCGGCGTCCGGCCAAATGCGCCGGCCGTAGCCCCCGCCCAACATTTGCTGGTTGATCTTGATCTTGTCCGGCGTCGTCTTGAGGATGCCGGCGATGATGTTGGCGGCGAGCGCGCCGAATTGCGTGCCGGTCCAAATCTCGGCCGACTGGCCGTCTTCGGAAACCTTGGCCACGCTATTCATCGGCTCCATCTGCGCGTGATAGCAGTATTCCGACCAATACGTCGCTTCGAGGACCTTCGCGGCGCTGGTCAATGCTTGGGCGGCATCGCCGACCTCGTACTCCACCATGGTTTTGGCGTCGGGATCCTTGCCATGGCGCGCATACTCTTCCTTGGCTTTGTCGGAGTCGGTGTTCGCCGCGGCAGCGCCGGTCGTATCCCATTTGACTTTCAGCGCATTGCGTCCGGCCCTCGTCGCCTCCACGCTCTCGCCGATCACGGCAACGCCGAACGGCAACGGAATGACCTTGGTCACTCCTTTGATCTTCGCGACGTCGCCCATGTTGAGGACTTCGACCTTGGCCCCCTCGACCGGCGCCTCCAACACCGAGGCGTAGACCATGTCGGGAATCTGCACGTCGATTCCATACTTGGCACTGCCGTTCACTTTTGACGGAACGTCGATGCGCCCGATGTCTTTGCGCCCGATGAGCTTGAATTGCGCCGGCTTCTTCAGGTCCGCATCGCTGATGTTCGGCAGCTCGGCGGGAACAGTCGCGAATTTGGCGACGTCGCCGTAGGAGATGCGGCGGCCTGACTTCCCGTGGACGACGAAGCCTTTGTCCGTCGACAGCTCGCTCGCCGGTACTTTCCATTCGTTGGCAACGCTATCGATCAGTACGCGGCGCGCCTGCGCGCCGGCCACGCGCAGCGGCGTGAAATAGCCGGGAACGGAAACGCTTGCGGCGGTGATCTGCGCGCCTTTGAACACCTCGTGCGGATTGCCGTAGACCTTCGGATTGGCCGGCGCGAACTCCGCCTTGACCTTCGACCAGTCGGCGTCGAGCTCCTCCGCAAGAATGAGCGGCAGGGAGGTCATGACGCCCTGCCCCATTTCCGCGGCCGGGCAAAGGATCGTCACCGTTCCGTCGGTGCCGATCGTGACCCAAGCGTTGATCCTGGCAGCTTGCGCCGCGCCCAATGCATGAGGCACGCGACCCACAGCGCCGAGCGTGAACGCGAATATCAGCCCGGCCGCGCCTTCAACGAAGCTGCGACGGCTGACCGTCGTGGCGACTGATGCTTGATTGATGTCTTCGTGCATGGCTTAGGCCTCCCGAGCGGCGCGCTCGACGGCGCGGACGATGCGCGGATAGGTGCCGCAGCGGCAGATGTTGCCGTCCATATGCGCAACGATCTGCTTGCGGGTCGGCTTCTTGGTCTTCGCCAGCAGCTCCGCCGCTTGCATGATCTGGCCCGACTGGCAGTAGCCGCACTGCGGCACCTGCTCGGCGATCCAGGCTTTCTGCAACGGATGGCTCGAGTTCGGCGAGAGCCCCTCGATCGTCGTGACTTTCTTGCCGCCGACGCTCGACATCTGCGTCTGGCAAGATCGGACGGCCGTGCCGTCGATATGCACCGTGCAGGCGCCGCAGAGACCCGAACCGCACCCGTACTTCGTGCCGGTGAGTTTGAGGTGCTCGCGCACGACCCAAAGCAGCGCCGTGTCGGGTTCGGTCTCGACGCTCACCGCCTTGCCATTGATTGTAAATGCGACAGCCGTCATCGGTTTCCTCCCTGGGACGGTTATTTTGCGGCTGAACCGACGAATGGTAGTTGTTTTCGGGATTGGCCGGAAGGGCGGCTTGCCGGGCAGCGCCGGCAAAAACGACGCAGGCTCGAGAAGGTTCTATAATGTCGCGCGGTTCGGGCGGGATCTGAGCAAAGGGTGATGTTTCGATGAGCGGGCAAAGCAACTTCGCCGGCAACATTGCCTATGACGACCTGCGCGAATGGCTCGCCATGGCCGAACGCCTCGGCGAGGTCCGCACAGTCAAGGGCGCCAAT
>DASQXF010000174.1:0-21829 GCA_035639895.1 Xanthobacteraceae bacterium | reverse complement strand
GGCTGGAACAGGCCGGGCGAAAGCCTGACGATGTTTCCATCCGCACTTGAATCGGTGATGCCGCCGAGGAATTCCATGAACTGGGTCGAGCGGATGATGGTGTAGGGGATGCCGGAGGCCTTGATTAGCTTCTCTTGGGCGACCTTGGCGCGGAAATAGCCATTGTCGCTCCGGTCGATTCCGACGATGGAGAGCGCGACATGGTGCCGGACGCCCGCTGCGGCCTCCGCCGCGAGAAGGTTGCGGCCGGAGGTCTCGAAGAATTCTAGCACTGCCTTGTCCTCAAATGAGGGCGAATTGGCGAGGTCGATCACCACCTGCGCGCGGGCCATGGCCTCCTTGAGCCCCTCGCCGCTGATGGTGTTGACGCCGCTGTTGGGCGAGGCGGCGACGACCTCGTGGCCGCCCTGGCGCAGAATGGCGACCGTCTTCGAGCCGATCAGGCCGGTGCCGCCGATGACGACGATCTTCATGGTTACGCTTCCTTGTCGATGACTGGCGTTAAGCCAGAGCAACGCAAGAGGCTATTCCTCTGGAGCCTCGATGATGGGGTCGTAGCGCTTGACGTCGAGGCCGATGAGATTCCACGACTGCTGCATGTGCGGCGGCAGCGGCGCGGTGACGTCGATCGTTCCACCGCGCGGGTGCGGTACCACGATGCGGCGCGCCAACAGATGCAGGCGGTTCTGCATGCCGCCCGGCAGCTGCCAGTTCTCCTTGGAAAAATATTTGGGGTCGCCCACGATGGGATGGCCGATATGCGCCAAGTGCGCGCGCAATTGATGGGTGCGGCCGGTCACTGGCTTGAGCGAGAGCCAGGCGAGCTGACGCGCCGCGGTGTCGATCACGGCGTAATAAGTCACCGCGTGGCTCGCGCCCTCCTCGCCGTGGCGGACAACACGCATGAGCGAATCGTCTGCCCGCGTCTCCTTGGCGAGAAAGGTCGAGATGCGTCCCTGGCGCGGCTTCGGTACGCCGGCGACCAGCGCCCAGTAGATTTTTCGCGCCGAACGCGAGCGGAAGGTCTTCGCCAGCGCTGCCGCGGCAAACCGCGTCTTGGCGACGAGCAGGCACCCCGCCGTGTCCTTGTCGAGACGGTGCACCAGGCGCGGGCGCTGGCCGTGGGCATCGCGCAGCGCTTCGAGCATTCCATCGACATGACGCGTGGTGCCCGAGCCGCCCTGAACCGCAAGCCCCATGGGCTTGTTGAGCACCAGCACGTCGGCATCTTCGTAGAGCGCGATGGATTTGAGGAACGTCTCGTTGCCGGTCTTCGCGTCATGCGCGGGCGGCCGCGGCTCCAATCGCAGCGGCGGGATGCGCACGGCCTGCCCCGCCTCGAGGCGCTGGCGCGGCTGCGCGCGCTTGCCGTTGACGCGCAGCTCGCCCTTTCGGATGATTCGTTGGATGTGAGAAAAGGAGAGCCCGGGGAAGCGCGCCTCCACGAAACGATCGACGCGCATGCCGGCTTCGTCCGCACTGACCTTCGCGGTCTGTACGCCGGTTGTCACGACTTGCTCCGCTCGCTTCGCAGCTTCGCCCAATATTCCAGCCGTTTCCTGATCTCGCGTTCGAAGCCGCGCTCGGGCGGATCATAGAATTTCTGCCGTCCGAGCTGTTCGGGGAAATAATTCTGACCGGAGAAGGCTTCGGCGGCGTCGTGGTCGTAATCGTAGCCTTCGCCGTAGCCCTCTGCCCGCATCAGTTTGGTCGGCGCGTTGAGGATGTGCTTGGGCGGAACAAGCGAGCCGGCTTCCCTGGCGGTGCGCATGGCCGCGCCATAGGCGCTATAGGCCGCATTCGATTTCGGCGCCGTGGCCACGTAGATCACGGCCTCGGCAATGGCCAATTCGCCTTCGGGGGACCCGAGAAAATCATAGGCATCCTTCGCGGCATTGGCGACCACGAGCGCCTGCGGGTCGGCGAGCCCAATATCCTCCACCGCCATGCGCACCACGCGCCGCGCGATATAGAGCGGATCCTCGCCTGCATCCAACATGCGGCAGAGATAGTAGAGCGCCGCATCCGGGTCGGAGCCCCGCACCGATTTGTGCAAGGCGCTGATCAGGTTGTAGTGGCTGTCCTGCTGCTTGTCGTAGATCGGCGCACGACGTTGCACGATCTCCTGCAATTGCGCCGCGCCGAACGTCTCGCCCTCGCGCGCCGCCCGCCATACCTCCTCCGCCAGGGTCAGCGCCGCGCGGCCGTCGCCGTCCGCCATGCGGATGAGCGATTGCCGCGCGTCGGCGTCCAGGGGCAGCGTCTTGCCTTCGATTGCCTCGGCGCGCGCAAGCAGCTTCTCGGTCGCATCGGCGTCGAGCCGCTTGAATACCATGACGCGCGCGCGAGAAAGGAGCGGCGCGATCAACTCGAAGGACGGGTTCTCGGTGGTGGCGCCGACAAGAACGATGGTGCCGTCTTCCATGACCGGCAGGAACGAGTCCTGCTGCGCGCGATTGAAGCGGTGGATCTCATCGACGAAAAGTAGCGTCCCCTGCCCGCTTTCGCGCCGCGCTCGGGCCGCGTCGAACACCTTCTTGAGGTCGGCGACGCCGGAGAAGATCGCGGAGATCTGCTCGAAATGCAGATCGGTCGCTTGCGCCAACAGCCTGGCGACGGTGGTCTTGCCGGTGCCGGGCGGCCCCCAAAAGATGAGCGAGCCCAGCGTTCGCGTGTCCAGCAGGCGCCTGAGCGCCCCGTCCGATCCGAGCAGATGATCTTGGCCCACCACCTCGTCGAGCCGCGTCGGCCGTAGCTTGTCGGCAAGCGGGCGTGGCGCATCGCGCTCGAGCCCCGCCGCCGCGAACAGGGGCGCGCCTTTGCGCTTAGCGCGAGGGGTCATCCACGCAGCTCCACCGAGAGCTGCTGGCCTGCCCGTACGATGGTAATGCTCCAGCGCCTACTCTGCTGACCGGCGACGCGCTCGAGGTCGCGTGTCTGCGCGATTTTCGCATTGTTGACCGAAAGCACGAGGTCGCCGGGCTGGAAGCCTAGGCGCTGCGCCGGCGATCCGTTGGAGATCTCGATGATCACCACGCCCTGGGAAGAGGGATCGAGCCGCAAGCGCTCGGCAAGCGCGGGCGAGAGGTTGGATACCTTGGCCCCCTGAAATGGCGAGGGCGAGGCGATGACGAGCTCCTCGTGCGGGGCATCGGGGACGGCTTCAAGCGCCACGGTAAGCACCACCTCCTTGCTGGCGCGCACGATGCCCAGCCGAGCGGTGCCGCCGATCGGCTTGGTGGCAAAGCGATACTCGAAGGCATTGGCGTCCTCGACCTGCAGTCCATCGATGGCAATGATGAGGTCACCGGTCTTGAGGCCCGCGCGCGCGGCGGGACTCGCTGGCGCCACGCTGGCGATCAGCGCGCCGGATGGACGCTTGAGTCCCAGACCTTCGGCAATTTCTGGCGTTACGCCCTGCAGTCTGGCGCCAAGCCACGGGCGCCTGACCGTGGAGCCGCCGCTTTTTGCCGAGGCGACCACGACCTTCACCATGTTTGCCGGAATGGCGAAACCGATGCCCTGCGAGCCGCCCGAGCGGGAGAAGATCGCCGTATTGATGCCGACGACGCGCCCCGCGAGGTCGACCAGCGCGCCACCTGAATTGCCCGGATTGATGGCCGCGTCGGTCTGGATGAAAAACTGATAATCGGTGATGCCGACCTGCGTGCGCGCCACCGCCGAGACGATGCCATGGGTTACGGTCTGGCCGACGGAGAACGGATTACCGATGGCGAGCACTACGTCGCCGACTTCGAGCGCGTCTGAATCGGCCAATTCGAGCGCCGGAAAGCGTTCGTTCGCGGCTTTGATCCGCAGCACGGCAAGGTCCGAGCGCGAATCCTTGAGCACCATCTCGGCCTCGAATTCGCGCTTGTCCGCCAGCGAGACCCTTACCTGATCCGCGCCCTCGATGACGTGATTGTTGGTGACCACCAGTCCCGTGGGATCGACGAGAACCCCCGAGCCGAGCGAGCGCTGGACCGGATCCCCGCGCCCGCCCGGGCCGCCGGGCACGCCAAAGAAGCGGCGGAAGATCGGGTCGTCAAAGAGGGGATTGCGGACGGCGACCATCTTGGCGGCGTAGACGTTGACGACGGCCGGCGCGGCGCGCTGCACAACGGGTGCGTAGGAGAGCCGCAGTTCGTCCGGCGACGATGGAAGGCGGCGCACCGGGCTGCGCTCCTGCGCGGCAGCCGCAAGCGGCGCGGCGGCAATGAGCACGGCTGCAGCAACTCGCCGCAAAGACAAAGAGAGGCTCAATGCGCATGGCATGGGCAAAATCCGGATTCGGGCGAGGCCAGATATAAGGCCAGCGTCGCGGCAAATGAAGGGCACGCGGAGATAGGTCCGCGTCTATGGAACACGTCCCGGCATGGCGCCTAAACTGGCGGCTTGTCGTCGTCCGAGGACCAGGTGCCGCATTCCCCTCCCGAACCGAGTGCCGGGCCCTCGGCGGCCGCCGCGGCAGCGATCTACATCGTCGCCTTCGTCACCGGCGCGATCGTCATGAGCTTCGAGATGTTGGGCTCGCGCTACCTCAACCCCTATTTCGGCAGCGGCATCTATACCTGGGCAGCGCTGATCTCGACGGTGCTGATCGCGCTCATGGCGGGTTATTTTCTCGGCGGCGCCCTGGCTGATCGTACCGCCTCGCCGACCGTCCTTGCGCTTACCGTCATCGTCGGATCGCTCTATCTCCTCGCGCTGCCGAGCTTCGCCCAGGTGGTTCTCGAGTTCGTGCTCGCCGGGATCGACGATATCCGCGTCGGCAGCCTGGCCTCCTCCCTAGCCCTCATGTTCTTCCCGGTGACCTTGCTCGGCATGTATTCGCCGTTTGCCATTCGCCTGCTGCTGCGCTCGGCGCAACGCTCCGGGCGGGTATCGGGCGCCGTCTACGGCATCTCGACTGCCGGCGCGATCGTCGGCACGCTGGGCACAACCTTCGTCCTCATTCCGATGATCGGATCGCGCGCGATCACATTCGCGCTCGGGGCGCTCGGACTCGTCGCGGGCCTCGGCCTGCTGGCGCTGGCGCGCCGCCGTGCCGCCGCGGCGCTCGTCATCATTGCGCTTATCTCACCGACCGCCGGCCAAGCCGACAATCCGCTCGACGAGACCATTCGCGCTGGCATGCTCGAACGTGGCGATGGCCGGCTTGCCCACATCGAAACGCAATACAACGACGTCTTCATCACCAAGCGCGGGCACCAACTGGTGATGTCGTTCCAGGTCCAGGGCTGGGACTACACCGAATCGGTGAGCAACCTGCTCGACCCGGACGATCTGCCGCTGCGCTACGCGCAGGTGATGACGATCGCAACGGCCTATGCCGAGGCGCCGCGCAACATCCTGATGCTCGGTCTGGGCGGCGGCTCGATCTCGACCTATCTCGGCCGCTTCATGCCTGAGGTTGCGATCACCACGGTCGAGATCGACCCCGGCGTGATCAGCGCGGCCAAGCGTTACTTCGGCCTGCGCGAGACCGCGCGCATGCGCTACCGTACCGGCGACGGCCGGGTTTTCCTCGCCCGCAGCAACGAGCTCTACGACTTGATCCTGCTCGACGCCTATCGCGGCGGCTACGTGCCGTTTCATCTGCTGACGCGCGAATTCTATACGCTGGTCAAGCAACGCCTCGCCCCCGGCGGCGCCGCGGCCTTCAACGTGCATGACGGCAGCAAGCTTTATGCCTCGACGGTCAAGACGCTGGGCGAGGTGTTTAGCGCGGTCGACCTCTATCCAACCGCACGCGGCGAGGTGATTGCGGTCGGCACCGCTACGCCCATTGATACGCAGGCGCTGGAGCACCGGGCTGGCGAGCTACAGAAGCGCTACGGCTTCCGCTTTCCGTTGCCGGAGATTCTGCGAAGGCGCATGGACAAGCCGCAGTCGCGGGCTGCCAATGGCGATGTCATTACCGATGATTTTGCACCGGCCGACGTTTATGACGTCATTGGCAGGGATCTGCGTCGGAGGAAGTAGCCGCCGCATTACTCCTTTGGTGGCACGGTCCGCAGATACGCGACCATGGCATCGACATCGCCATCGGTCATCTTGGCATAATAAGGATAGCCCATCGGCGGTTTGAGCTTGGTGCCGTCCCTGCGCACGCCTTGCGTGATGGCGCGTTTGATTTCGGCATCGCTCCAATCGCCGATGCCGGAGGCCTTGCTCGAGGTGATGTTGCGCGAGGTCGAAACGCCCCACGGTCCGGGAAATTCCCGCCCGCCCTTGCCCAGCGACTTTTCGAAATCGACGACGTTACCGGACCGGCTGAACGGCGTATGGCATTCCATGCAGTGCGCGATGGTGACGAGATAAAAGCCGCGCTTGACTTTGTCGTTGAGGTCGGATTCCGGCATGGGCCGCTCGGCGCCGGGGAGTACCTGCTGCACAGTCGGCAGCTTGTAGACCGGGCCGCGCACCTTGTTCTCCACCGGCCGCACCGAGCGCAGGTAAGCGACGATGCCGTCGAGGTCCCCGGGAGTGAGAATCTTGTAGAAACCGCTCGGCATGATGGGGGCGAGCTGGTGGCCCGCCGGGCGCGTGCCATCCTGCAAGGCGGCCTTGATGTCGGCGTCACTCCAATCGCCGATACCGAAGTTGCGATCGGGAGTAATGTTGGACGCGATCACATCGAACGCGGGCTCGTCGAAGCGCAGTCCGCCGGACAGCGCCTTGTCGAACTGCGGACCGTTCGGTCCCATTGGCGTGTGGCAGTTGTGGCAGGTCATGACGGTGTCGACGAGATAGCGTCCGCGCTCGAGCGATGCTTGCGCCATCGCCGCCGTCGGAGCTGCAAGCATCGCGACGAATCCAACAACCAGGCCACGATTCATTTCCCTGCTCTCCCTCGGTTTGTCCGCACGGGCCGCCTGCGGCGGCTTATGGGCTGACGAACAGACGCATGGCCCCACCAAAAAGGGCAGCGTCCAGCGCTGCCCTTACGATCCCTTCACGAGGCTCGCCGATCACGCCGGCGCGGCCTCCTCGGGCTGCGGCTCCGCCTTGGCTTGCGACGGGCCGGAATCCTGCCCCTTCGCCGCGGCGTCGCGATCGACGAATTCGATCACCGCGACTGGAGCGGAATCGCCGTAACGGAAGCCGGCCTTGAGCACTCTGGTATAGCCGCCATCGCGGTCCTTGTAACGGGGACCGAGCACGTCGAACAACTTCTTGACCATGCCGATGTCTCGCATCTGCGCAATGGCCTGGCGGCGCGCATGCAGATCGCCACGCTTGGCAAGGGTGATCAGTTTCTCGACGATCGGCCGCAAGTCCTTCGCCTTGGGCAACGTCGTCACGATCTGTTCGTGCTTGATCAGGGCTGCCGCCATGTTGGCGAACATGGCCCGGCGATGCTCATGGGTGCGGTTGAGCTTGCGATGGGCGATCCGGTGACGCATGCGCGTGCTCCGCACAGGGCACAGTGCTCAGCGGTCAGTAACCAGGTGATGCTCCGACTACTGCCTTCCGAGCACTGATACCCGTCAATAATGATCCTCGAAGCGCTTGGCCAGCTCGTCGATATTGTCCGGAGGCCAACCCGGCACTTCCATCCCGAGATGCAGCCCCATCTGGGCCAGCACTTCCTTGATCTCGTTGAGCGACTTGCGCCCGAAATTGGGCGTGCGCAGCATCTCGGCTTCGGTTTTCTGAACGAGGTCGCCGATATACACGATGTTGTCGTTCTTGAGACAGTTGGCCGAACGCACTGAAAGCTCGAGCTCGTCCACCTTCTTGAGGAACGCCGGATTGAAGGCGAGGTCGGGAATGGCCTCGGTTACGACCTCTTTGCGCGGCTCCTCGAAGTTGACGAAGACGTTGAGCTGATCCTGCAGGATGCGCGCGGCGTAAGCGACGGCGTCGTCCGGGGTCACCGCGCCGTTGGTCTCGATGTGCATCGTCAACTTGTCGTAGTCGAGAATCTGCCCTTCACGCGTATTCTCGACCTTGTAGGAGACCTTGCGCACCGGCGAATAGAGGCTGTCGACCGGGATCAGACCGATCGGTGCGTCCTCCGGCCGATTGCGCTCGGTGGGGACATAACCCTTGCCGGTGTTGACCGTGAACTCCATGCGGATCTCGGCGCCCTCGTCCAGCGTGCACAGAACGAGGTCGGGGTTGAGCACGACGATGTCGCCCACGGTCTGAATGTCGCCGGCGGTGACCGTTCCCGGCCCCTGCTTCTTGACGACCATGCGCTTGGGTCCATCGCCCTGCATCCTGATGGCGATGTCCTTGATGTTGAGCACGATGTCGGTCACGTCCTCGCGCACGCCCGGAATCGAGGAGAACTCGTGCAGCACGCCGTCGATGTGGACCGACTGCACCGCCGCGCCTTGCAGCGACGACAGCAATATGCGCCGCAGGGCGTTGCCTAGCGTCACGCCGAAGCCGCGCTCGAGCGGTTCGGCGATCACGATGGCATCGCGCTTGGGATCGCCGCCAGGCGATACCTGGAGCTTGTTCGGTCGGATCAGTTCCTGCCAGTTCTTCTGGATCGTCACGTTGGCACCCATGCCTTTGAACGGCGCGGCGCCGGGCCGCTCAGCCCATTCCGCCGCGGGGGAACTCTCTGCGATGGCGGACTCCTCGGGAGTCCGCCGGATGAGCACATCGTCGGTCATACTCGGCGCCTTTTGCGTGGACGGCAGCCGTTGTGGGGGATCGGCGTGACGTCGCGAATGGAAGTAATCGTGAAGCCGGCCGATTGCAGGGACCGCAACGCCGATTCGCGGCCGGAACCCGGGCCCGCAACCTCGACTTCGAGGGTGCGCATGCCGTGCTCCTGGGCCTTCTTAGCGGCGTCCTCGGCCGCCACCTGCGCTGCGTAGGGCGTCGATTTTCTCGAGCCCTTGAAGCCCATGGTGCCAGCGGACGACCAGGCGATGGTGTTTCCTTGGGCGTCGGTAATTGTGATCATGGTGTTGTTGAACGTCGCGTTCACGTGCGCGACTCCAGAAGCGATATTTTTGCGTTCGCGTCGTCGGACGCGGGTGGCTTCTTTACCCATTCTCGATCCTCTCGCAGCTCGGCGCTGCGATCGCCGGGCCGATGGCTGGTGCTGTGATTACGCAACCGACCTCGCGCAAGCTACTCAAGGCGCGCGCTTCTTGCCGGCAATCGGTTTGGCCGGCCCCTTACGGGTGCGGGCATTGGTATGGGTCCGCTGGCCGCGGACCGGTAGCCCACGGCGATGCCGCAACCCGCGGTAGCAGCCGAGATCCATCAGCCGCTTGATATTCATGGCGACTTCGCGCCGCAGGTCGCCCTCGACCATGTAATCGCGGTCGATGACCTCACGGATCTGCAATACTTCCTGGTCGGTCAGCTGCGACACCCGGCGGGCCTCCGGGATTCCGACTTTCTCCATGATTTCATTGGCCTTTCTTGGCCCGATCCCATGGATATATTGCAATGCAATAACCACCCGTTTGTTGGTCGGTATGTTGACGCCGGCGATGCGGGCCACAGTCAATCACTCCTTCTGCCGACGGCGCGCACGCGGCCGGCGGGTCATGCCACACGAGGCGGGTCGCAAACGATAACGCGACACCCTCCCCGTTCCGCAGGGCCCGGTATCGCTCGACCTCTCGACTTGGATGGGGGTTATTAATGGATTCATCGCCGTTTCGTCAACCTCCGCCCCGAGCGGCTTTTGCGGCGGGCGGCCTTGGCGGCAGGGCCTTTGCTGACCCTCGGTTTCGCCATTTTAGCCTGGCCCTTTCGCGGGTTTAGCAGGCCGACTTGCCCGCGCCTTCGCTGCTTGGCCCCTGCCCCCCGGTCCCTTCGCCGTCGTTTTCTTCGTCGCTACCTCGCGGAGAGCCCGATCGATGGCGTTCGATACCTCCGGAATCGAGGCCATACCATCGACCGAGCGCAACACGCTCTGAAGCTGGTAATAGGTGACGAGCGGCGCGGTTTGGTCGCGATAGGCAGAAAGCCGGCGGCGCAGCACCTCCGCGTCATCGTCCTCGCGCAGCACCTCGCCCCGCGCTTTCATCTCGGCGACGCGCTTCTTGATGCGCTTGAGCAGAGCAGCCTCATCTACCTTGAGCTCGATGACCGCATCGAGTTGAAGACTCTTTTCCTTGAGCATGCGATCAAGCGCGTGCGCCTGCGGCACCGTGCGGGGGAAGCCGTCGAGGATGAAGCCATTGCGTGCATCGGGTTCGTCGATGCGCTCGGAGACGATCGCCACCACCACGTCGTCGGGCACGAGCTCGCCGCGCGCCATCATCTCCTTGGCGCGCAGCCCAATCGGGCTACCCGCCTCGACCGCAGCGCGCAGCATCTCGCCGGTTGAAAGCTGCAGCAGACCATGCTTGGCGACGAGTCGCTGCGCCTGAGTACCTTTGCCGGCCCCCGGCGGGCCGAGCAACACCAGCCTCATCTGCGCCGCCCCCGCAGCTTCGACCGCTTAATTAGCCCTTCGTATTGATGCGCCAGCAAATAGCCCTGAATTTGCGCAACCGTATCCATCGTGACGCTGACCACGATCAACAGCGAGGTGCCACCGAAATAGAACGGCACCGCGGCGTACGAGATCAGGATTTCCGGCAAGAGACAAACGAGCGCGAGGTAGGCCGCACCGATGACGGTGATGCGCGAGAGCACATAATCGATGTACTCCGCGGTACGCTCGCCCGGTCGAATGCCGGGAATGAAGCCGCCGTGCTTCTTCAAGTTTTCCGCCGTTTCCGTCGGGTTGAACACGATCGCCGTGTAGAAGAAAGCGAAGAAGATGATGAGCCCGATATAGAGGATCAGGAACAGCGGCCGTCCGTGACCGAGCTGCGTAGTGAGGATGACGAACCACTCCGGCCCTTGACCGGCATTGAAGTTGGCGACGGTGGTCGGCAGCAACAACAGCGAGGAGGCGAAGATGGGCGGGATCACGCCGGATGTGTTGAGCTTGAGCGGCAGGTGGGAAGACTGGCCCTCGAACATGCGGTTGCCGACTTGACGTTTGGGATACTGGATCAGCAGTCGGCGCTGCGCGCGCTCCATGAACACGATGAAGGCGATCACCGCGACGGCCATCACCAACACCACCAGGATCAACCCGGTCGAGAGCGCGCCTTGGCGGCCGAGCTCAAGGGTTCCGGCGATGGCTGACGGCAACTCCGCCACAATGCCTGCGAGGATGATCAGCGAAATTCCGTTGCCGATGCCGCGCGAGGTGACCTGCTCGCCGAGCCACATCAGGAACATGGTTCCGCCGGTCAGCGTGATGACGGTCCCGATGCGGAAAAACCAGCCGGGATCCGTGACCACGTTGCCGGCCCCTTCGAGGCCGACCGCGATACCGTACGATTGGAAGGCCGCCAACAACACCGTCAGGTAGCGCGTGTATTGGTTCATGACCTTGCGCCCCTGCTCGCCCTCCTTCTTGAGCTGCTCGAGCGTGGGCGACACCGTGGTCATCAATTGAATGATGATCGAGGCCGAGATGTACGGCATGATGTTGAGAGCAAAGATCGCCATCCGATGGATGCCGCCGCCGGAAAACATGTTGAACATGCCGAGGATGCCGCCGGCCTGCGAGCGGAAGATCTGGTCCCAGGCCGATGGGTCGATGCCGGGCAGCGGGATATAAGTGCCGAGCCGATACACGAGGAGCGCGCCGAGCGTGAACCAGATGCGCTTCTTGAGCTCCTCGGCCTTGGCAAGCGCCGAGAAATTGAGATTGGCGGCGAGTTGTTCTGCTGCAGAGACCATGGGCTTTCCCGTTCCACCCCGAGAGACCGATCTCCCTCTCAGGGGAGCGCCCGCGACTATATAGGCATCAAGCGGGCTGTTCGCCCGTCGGTCGCTTCGGCGCCAGCAGGGTGACCGAACCGCCCGCCTTCTCCACCGCTTGCATCGCCGATTTGGACGCCCCCCAGACGGAGAAGGCAACTTTGGCCTTGATTTCACCCGAGCCGAGCAGCCGAACGCCGTCCTTGGCCCTTCTCAATACGCCCGCCTTCACCAAGGCCTCGGCATCGACGGTTGTGCCGGGATCGAGCTTGCCCGCATCGATCGCCGCCTGAATTTTCTCGAGATTGACTTCATTGAGCCTGCGCGCGAACGCGGCATTGCGGAATCCGCGTTTCGGCAGCCGGCGATGGAGCGGCATTTGTCCGCCCTCGAAGCCCTTGATCCGCGCGCCCGCGCGAGCGGTCTGGCCTTTGCCGCCGCGCCCCCCGGTCTTGCCCACGCCGGAGCCAATGCCGCGGCCGATGCGAGTACGCTTCTTGCGCGCCCCCGCACGGTCGGCGAGTTCGTGGAGCTTCATCGGCTCTCTCCCTGGGCGTCCAATACACGAACCAGATGCTTCACCTTGGCGATCATGCCGCGGGTCTGCGGCGTGTCCGGTAGCTCCACGACGCGCCCGATCCGGTTGAGGCCAAGCCCGATCAGCGTCTCGCGTTGGGAATGCTGCCTGCGGATGGGGCTGCCAATCTGTTCGACTTTGATGCGTGTCGTGTTCATGTCGACTCCCGGCGTGCCTGATTGGTTATTCGGTGGCCTGCTCGCCCTCGCCGACGTCACGCCGACGCGCCTGCAGCGTCGACACTTTGATATTGCGCCGCGCGGCGACCGAGCGCGGCGAGTCCTGGCGCTTGAGCGCGTCGAACGTTGCCCGCACCATATTGTATGGATTGGACGAGCCGAGTGATTTCGCCACCACGTCCTGCATGCCCAGCGTCTCGAACACGGCACGCATGGGGCCGCCGGCGATAATGCCGGTGCCGGGCGGCGCCGCCCGCAGATATACCCGCCCCGCACCGTGTCGGCCGGCGACATCGTGATGCAGCGTGCGACCTTCGCGCAGCGGGACTCGGACGAGCCCGCGCTTGGCCGCGTCGGTCGCCTTGCGGATCGCCTCCGGAACCTCGCGCGCCTTGCCGTGGCCGAAGCCGACCCGTCCCTTTTCGTCGCCGACCACCACGAGGGCCGCGAAACCGAAGCGGCGTCCCCCCTTCACGACTTTCGCCACGCGGTTGATATGGACGAGCTTGTCGGTGAATTCGCTTTCGCGCTCTTCCCGGTCGCGACGCTCGCGTGGTTCACGTGCCATGATTTTGTCCCAACTTTCTTTCCTCAGTAGCTATCCGAGCACAAAGCTCTGCGTTCCGGCGCGTCACCTTCAGAACTTAAGCCCCCCCTCGCGCGCCGCGTCCGCCAGCGCTTTGACGCGGCCGTGGTAAAGGTATGCGCCGCGATCAAACACGACCTCCTTGACCCCCTTAGCGACGGCACGCTCGGCGAGCCGTTTGCCGACCGTCTTGGCCGCCTCGATATTGGCGCCGGTTTTGAAGCTTCCGCGCATGTCCTTCTCGAGAGAGGACGCGGATGCAAGCGTCCTGCCATGCGCATCGTCGATCACTTGCGCATAAATGTGCTTCGAAGAGCGGAAAACTGAAAGCCGCGCGCGCGTGCCTGCGGCTCGGCGGACGTTGCGCCGCACCTTCGCCGTGCGACGCAAGGTTCGATCAGCGATCGTCGCCATCGTGCATCCTCATCACTTCTTCTTACCTTCCTTGCGGAAGATGTACTCATTCGCGTATTTGACGCCCTTTCCCTTGTAGGGCTCGGGCTTGCGGAACGCGCGGATTTCGGCGGCGACGTGGCCGACTTTCTGCTCATCGATGCCGGCGACCACAACCTCGGTCGGCCGGGGCACGGTGATCGTGATGCCTTCCGGGATGGGATAGACGATGTCGTGGCTATAGCCGAGCTGGACCTGCAGGTTTTTACCCTGCACGGCGGCGCGATACCCCACGCCATTGATCTCGAGCCGACGCTCGAAGCCTTTGGTCACACCGGTCATCGCGTTGGCGAGCAGCGCCCGGTAGGTTCCCCACATCGCACGAGCGCGCTTGGTGTCGGCGCGCGGATCGATCTTGACCTCGCTACCTTGCACTGTCGCCGCCACATCGCCGTGCAACGCGAGCGAAAGCGCGCCCTTAGGACCCTTCAGCTTGACCATTTGGCCCTCCACACTGGCGGTGACGCCGGAGGGAATCGCAACGGGTTTTTTTCCGACACGGGACATGACTAGGTTCCGTTAGGCTGTGCCTGCAACAATGGCTCTATGGTCGTGTATTGGCGGCAATCAAAATACGGTGCAGAGAATCTCTCCGCCCACGTTGTGTTCGCGCGCGTCATGATCGGCCATCACGCCCTTGGGCGTCGACAGAATTGCAACACCCAATCCGTTGTTCACCCGCGGCAGAGCCTTGACTGAGGCATAGACGCGCCGTCCCGGTTTGGACACGCGCGAAATCTCGCGGATCACCGGCTCGCCATCGAAGTATTTCAGCTCGACTTCGAGTTCCTTGCGCCCGTTCGAATGCTCGACCGCCGTGTAGCCGCGAATGAACCCCTCGGCTTTGAGCACGTCGAGGACGCTCACCCGCAATCTTGAGGTCGGTATCGACACCTTCGATTTGTTACGCATTTGCGCATTGTAAATGCGCGCGATCATGTCGCCGAGCGGATCGTTCATTGGCATCGCCCCGCCCTCCTTACCAGCTCGATTTGACCAGGCCGGGGATCAGCCCCTTGGAGCCGAGATCGCGAAGCGCGATGCGCGACAGCCGGTGCTTGCGGTAGAAACCGCGTGGCCGGCCCGATATCTCGCAACGATTGCGAATCCTGGTCGCGGAAGAATTGCGCGGCAGTTCCGCCAGCTTGAGCGCTGCCGCGAACCGTTCCTCCATCGGCTTGCTCTTGTCGCGAGCAATGGCCTTGAGCCGAGCGCGCCGGCCGGAATATTTCTTGCTGAGCTTGCGCCGCCTGCCGTTCTTCTCGATCGAACTTTTCTTCGCCATCAATGTCTCCTGGCTTTCCGCCGTTGCGGACGATCCTTACTGCCGGAACGGAAAATTGAACGCCGTCAATAGCGCTCGCGCCTCGTCGTCGGTTTTGGCGCTGGTACACACGGTAATGTCCATCCCCCAGACATCGGCCGCCTTGTCGTAGTCGATTTCCGGGAAGATGATGTGTTCCTTGATGCCGATCGTGAAATTGCCTCCTCCGTCGAAGCTCTTCGGCGACAGACCCCGGAAATCACGCACGCGCGGCAGCGCGATGTTGATCAGCCGGTCCACGAATTCGTACATGCGAGCCTTGCGCAGCGTCACCTTGCAGCCGATCGGCTGGCCATCGCGAACTTTGAAGGTGGCAATCGACTTTCTGGCCTTGGTGATCACCGCCTTCTGGCCGGCAATGAGACCGAGATCGTTGGCGGCGGCTTCGACCTTCTTGCGGTCGTTGACGCCCTCGCCGATGCCCATGTTGATCACGACCTTCTCGATCACCGGCACCTGCATGCGATTCTTGTAGCCGAACTGATCGGCCAGCTTCTTGCGAACGACCTCTTCGAAATGGGTCCTGAGCCGCGGCGTAACGCGCTCCTGCGGCTTTCTCGCCTTGGGCGGCGGCGGCGCGTCGCCCTTCGCGGCCTTATCGCCCTTCTCCGGCTTGTGAGCCTTCTGAGCCTGCTGCGGCTTATCGCCCTTGTCCGGGCGCGGGGCCTTGCCCGATGCTGCCGGCTTCTCGCCTTTGGCTTTGCTTTCGGTATCAGCCATCGATCTCAACTCCCGACCGCTTGGCCACCCGCACCTTGCGGCGATTTTCTCCTGTGCCCACGAACTTGAAACCGATGCGGGTCGGTTTGCCATCCTTCGGATCGGCCAGCGCAAGATTGGACAGATGCACTGCGGCCTCTTTGGAAATGATGCCGCCCTCGTGCTGTGCACTCTGCTTCTGGTGGCGCTTGACCATATTGACCCCGCGTACCAGAGCGCGTCCCGCATCGGGACGCACCTCGATCACCTCGCCGGTGCGGCCCTTGTCACGGCCGACGAGCACGATCACCTTGTCGCCCTTTCGGATCTTCGCCGCCATTACAGCACCTCCGGCGCGAGCGAGATGATCTTCATGTGGTTCTTGGCGCGAAGCTCGCGCGGCACCGGTCCGAAGATGCGCGTGCCTACAGGCTCCATCTGCGGGTTGATCAGCACCGCCGCGTTGCGGTCGAAACGAATGATGGAGCCGTCGGGACGTTTGATATCCTTCGAGATCCGTACCACCACCGCCTTCATGACCTCGCCCTTCTTCACGCGCCCGCGCGGTATGGCCTCTTTCACGGACACGACGATCACATCGCCGATCGTCGCATATTTGCGCTTCGACCCGCCGAGCACCTTGATGCACATGACACGGCGCGCGCCGGAATTGTCCGCCACGTCGAGGTTGGTCTGCATCTGGATCATGATGAGCCCTCGTCTTTCCGCGCTCTTGCGCTCACACGACCTTCTTCTTCTCGCCTCTAACCACTTCCCAGCGCTTGAGCCTGGACAATGGCCGGCGTTCCTCGATCCAGACGATGTCGTCCACGTGGTATTCGTTGGCCTCGTCGTGGGCGTAATATTTCTTCGTGCGCCGCACCGTCTTCTTCATGACCGGATGCGTGAAGCGGCGCTCGACGCGCACCACCACGGTCTTGTCCTGTTTGTCGCTCACCACGACGCCTTGGAGCGTGCGCTTCGGCATCTCTGACTACTCCGGCTTGGCTTTCGAGCGCGTGGCGCGCTTCGGCTTGGCTGCTGGCTTTTCCCGCGGCGCGGACGCTGGCCTGGGTGCCGGCCGGCCAGACCGTTTCTCGGATGCGATGGTCTTGATGCGTGCGATGTCACGGCGAACCTGGCGTACCCGGGCGGTGTTCTCGAGCTGCCCGGTCGCCCGCTGAAAGCGCAGGTTGAACCGCTCCTTCTTGAGCTTGAGAACCTCGTCGTCCAGCTGGTCGACGGTCATGGCACGAAGATCACCCGGCTTCATGGTATGCTCGACCTACTCCGCGATGCGTTCGATGAAACGCGTCTTGATCGGCAGTTTGGCGGCGGCCAGCCCAAGCGCCTCGCGCGCAAGCGCTACCGACACGCCGTCGACCTCGAACAGGATGCGCCCCGGCTTGATGCGGGTCACCCACAGCTCGGGAGCGCCCTTGCCCGAGCCCATGCGCACCTCCAGGGGCTTCTTCGAGACCGGCACGTCCGGATACACGCGAATCCAAACGCGGCCCGCCCGCTTCATGTGACGGGTGAGTGCGCGCCGAGCGGCCTCGAGTTGGCGCGCGGTGACGCGGTCCGGCTCCAACGCCTTGAGCCCGAACTGGCCGAATGCCAATTCCGCACCCGAGGTTGCAATCCCCTTGATGCGGCCCTTGTGCGCCTTGCGGAACTTGGTGCGCATCGGTTGCAGCATGGCTTTTCGCCTTTCTTGTCCCTTGCTCCGACTGCTTACGCGACGTCGCGGCGCGGACGCCCAGCATCGCCTTCCGCCATCTTCTTGTCCTGCGCCATGGGATCGTGCTCCATGATTTCGCCTTTGAAGATCCAGACCTTCACGCCGCAGGTGCCATAGGTGGTAAACGCCGTCGCCACGCCGTAATCGACATCCGCGCGCAGCGTATGCAGCGGCACGCGGCCCTCGCGATACCACTCCATGCGCGCGATCTCGGCCCCGCCGAGGCGTCCCGAACAGTTGATGCGGATACCGCCGGCGCCCAGCCGCATTGCCGACTGCACCGCGCGTTTCATGGCCCGGCGGAACGCCACGCGGCGCTCCAATTGTTGGGCGATCGATTCGGCAACGAGCTGAGCATCGAGCTCCGGCTTGCGAATCTCGACGATATTGATGACGACGTCGGACTTGGTGAGCTTGGCGACCTTTCGCCGAAGCTTTTCGATGTCGGCGCCCTTTTTGCCGATGACGACGCCCGGCCGCGCGGAATGAACGGTGACGCGGCATTTCTTGTGCGGCCGCTCGATGATGATCTTCGACACCGCGGCCTGCTTGAGATCCTTCATCAGCTCCTCGCGGATGTTCATATCCTCGTGCAACAACTGGCTGTATTCGTTCTTGCCCGAATACCAGCGTGAATCCCAGGTCCGGTTGATGCCGAGCCGCAAGCCGAGTGGATTGACCTTCTGACCCATAGTTACCCCTTATGAAGCCGCAGTTTCGACCTCGCGCACCACGATCGTGAGGTTGGCGAACGGCTTTAAGATCCGGCCGATGCGGCCGCGGCCACGCGGGTGAAAACGCTTGATCACGATCGCCTTGCCGACATGCGCCTCGGCGACGACAAGATCGTCAACATCGAGGTCGTGATTGTTTTCGGCGTTGGCAATCGCCGATTCCAGGCACTTGCGCACGTCACGAGCGACACGCTTGCGCGAGAATTCGAGATCGGCCAAGGCTGTCGCCACCTTCTTGCCGCGAATGAGTTGCGCCACGAGGTTGAGCTTCTGCGGACTCACCCGCAGGATGCGGGCGACCGCTTTCGCCTCGTTTTCGGCAAGCGTGCGTTGGCGTTCTTTCTTGCCCATCTTCGTCCCTTAGCCTTCCGAGCCGCCGCCTGTCGTCGCTGCGGCCGCGGCCGGTGCCGCAGCTGCCCCCGGAGCGGCAGGACCGGCCGTACGTTTCGCCTTGCGGTCCGACGAATGGCCATAGAACATTCGCGTCGGCGCGAACTCCCCGAACTTGTGACCGACCATTTCTTCGGTCACCAGCACCGGAATATGCTTCTGGCCGTTATAGACGCCGAAGGTGAGCCCGACGAACTGCGGCAGAATGGTCGAACGCCGACTCCAGATTTTGATCATCTCGTGACGGCCCGACGAGCGCGATGCTTCCGCCTTCTTGAGCAGATAGCCGTCGACGAACGGACCTTTCCAAATCGAACGCGCCATGATGCGTCCTCGCCTATTTCTTCCGCGCGTGGCGGCTCATGATGATGAATTTGTTGGTTGACTTGTTCCTGCGGGTCTTCTTGCCCTTGGTGGGGAAGCCCCACGGCGTGACTGGATGTCGGCCGCCCGACGTGCGGCCCTCGCCGCCGCCATGCGGATGGTCGATCGGGTTCATCGACACGCCACGATTGTGCGGCATGCGGCCCATCCAGCGCTTGCGTCCGGCCTTGCCGATCGAAACGTTCATGTTGTCGGGATTGGATACGGCGCCGATCGTCGCCATGCAGCGGCCGTGCACCAGGCGCTGCTCGGCCGAGTTGAGCCGCAAGATGACATGTTGGCCGTCCCGGCCGACGATCTGGGCATAGGCACCGGCCGAGCGCGCAATCTGCCCGCCCTTTCCGATCTTGATTTCGACATTGTGCACGATGGTCCCGATCGGCACGTTTCCGATCGGCATGGCATTGCCCGGTTTCACATCCGCGTGCTCGCCGGAGACGACGGTGTCGCCCGGCGCGAGGCGCTGCGGCGCCAGGATATAGGCGAGCTCGCCGTCCTCGTATTTGATCAACGCGATGAAGGCGGTGCGGTTGGGGTCGTATTCGATCCGCTCGACGCTCGCCGGCACATCGAATTTGCGGCGCTTGAAATCGATCTTGCGGTACGCCTTCTTGTGACCGCCGCCGCGAAAGCGCACGGTGATGCGGCCGCTGTTGTTGCGTCCGCCGCTTGCGCTCTTGCCTTCGGTCAGCGTCTTCACCGGCGCGCCGTGATGGAGGCCCGAGCGGTTGACCAGCACCAGCTGGCGCTGGCTCGGTGTCACCGGGTTGTAGGATTTGAGTGCCATTGCGTCGCTTCCTCACAGACCCGTCGTCACGTCGATCGTATGGCCCTCTTCGAGGGTGACGATCGCACGCTTGACTTCCGACTGTTCGCCCACCGTCCCTTTGAAAGCCTTGACCTTGCCTTTACGAAGGTGCGTGTTGACGCTCTTGACTTTCACGTCGAACAGCTTCTCGACCGCTTCCTTGATCTGCGGCTTGGTCGCGCGCCTGGCGACCTTGAACATCACCTGGTTGCGCTCCGAAGCGAGCGTTGCCTTCTCGGTGATGACGGGCGAGATGATCACGTCGTAATGGCGTGGATCGGTCGTGCTCATTTGAAGCGCGCCTCCAACGCTTCCAGCGCGGACTTGGTCAGCACGAGCCTGTGCCGCCGCAAGATGTCGTAGACGTTGATACCCTGCACCGGCAGTACGTCGATGTTCGGGATATTGCGCGCGGCGAGGGCGAAATTCGCCTCGACTTGCGCGCCGTCGATGATGAGTGCGCTCGTGAGCCCGAGCTTGGCGAAGTTTTTCCGCAGCATGCTGGTCTTGCCGTCTTTCACCGTCGCCTTCTCGAGCACGATGAGGCCGCCGTCTTTGGCCTTGGCAGAGAGCGCGTGCTTGAGCGCGAGCGCGCGCACCTTCTTCGGTAGATCGATCGCGTGACTGCGCGGGGTCGGTCCGAAGGAGCGACCGCCACCGCGGAAGAGATTGACTCTGGCGGGGCCGTGACGTGCCGAGCCGGTCCCCTTCTGCCGGTACATCTTCTTGCCGGTGCGGTTGATTTCGCTGCGGTTCTTGACGTCGTGCGTGCCGCGCTGACGCTTGGCGAGCTGCCAGCGCACGCAACGATGCAAGATGTCTGCTCTCGGCTCGAGGCCAAAGATCGCGTCGGGCACTTCGACCGAACCCGCCTCCTTGCCGTCAAGCGACACGACCTTGAGTTCCATGTCACGCACTCTCGCTCTCGCCGGCCTTGTCCTGTTCGGCTGATGCTGTTTCGGCCTTGGCTGTGGAGGCTGCCGCGTCCGGCAGACGGAACTTGCCGGGCTTTGGGGCCTCCTTCGGCAACTTTTTCTTCACTGCGTCCCGTAGCGTGATCCAGCCACCCTTGGCGCCCGGCACCGCGCCCTCGACCAGGATCAGCCCGCGCTCGACGTCGGTCTGCACCACCTTGAGATTGAGCGTGGTGACGCGCTCCACCCCCATCTGACCCGGCATTTTCTTGTTCTTGAAGGTCTTGCCAGGATCCTGCCGGCCGCCGGTCGAACCGATCGAACGATGGGAGATGGACACACCATGCGAGGCGCGCAGCCCGCCGAAGTTCCAGCGCTTCATGCCGCCCGCAAAGCCTTTGCCGATCGAGGTGCCGGTCACGTCGACAAATTGGCCGACGACGAAGTGGTCCGCGGTGATCTCGGCACCCACCGGGATCAGGTCGCCCTCGTCGACCCGGAACTCGGCGAGCTCGCGTTTGGGCTCGACCTTGGCAACGGCGAAGTGGCCGCGGGTGGCTTTGGTCAGGTTTTTCGGCTTGCGGGTGCCGGCGCCGAGTTGCAGCGCGACATAGCCGTTCTTGTCCTTGGTGCGATGCGCGACAACCTGACAATTGGCGAGCCGCAAGACGGTCACCGGCACATGCTCGCCGGCCTCGGTAAAGACGCGCGTCATTCCGATTTTCTGTGCAATTACCCCGGAACGCATGGCTTGTTGTCCTATTCAGTCCCGTTCCGATCAGAGCTTGATCTCGACGTCCACGCCGGCGGCGAGATCGAGCTTCATCAATGCGTCCACCGTCTGCGGCGTAGGATCGACGATGTCGAGCAGGCGCTTGTGCGTCCGCATCTCGAATTGCTCACGGCTTTTCTTGTCGACGTGGGGCGAACGGTTGACCGTGAACTTCTCGATCTTCGTCGGCAGCGGAATCGGACCTCGCACCTGGGCCCCGGTGCGCTTGGCGGTCGCCACGATCTCACGCGTCGACGCATCGAGGATGCGGTGATCGAACGCCTTGAGCCGAATCCGGATGTTCTGGCCGTTCATGCTTTCTCCGATCGCTTGCCGACATCAGAGGCAGAGAGTACTGCCCGGCATGCGTCCTGCGTCACTCCGTGATGGACACCACCACGCCGGCACCGACGGTTTTGCCGCCCTCGCGGATGGCAAAGCGCTGCTTCTCCTCCATCGCAATCGGCGTGATCAGCTCGACGTCCATGGTCGCGTTGTCCCCCGGCATGATCATCTCCGT
>DASQXF010000173.1:0-3078 GCA_035639895.1 Xanthobacteraceae bacterium | reverse complement strand
TCACTTGCTGGTACTGCGCCTGGGCGGTGACGTAGTTGGATTCCGCGAGCGACAGCTGCGACCTGCCGCCGGAGAGCCGCGATTCCGCTTGCGCGACGTCGGTGCGCGTGACCTCGCCGGCGGTGAAGCGGTCGCGCGTCTGCCGCAGCGTCACTTCGAGCACGTTCACGTTGCTGCGCTGTAGCTCGAGGATGGCGGCGGTCTGCAGCAAATTCATGTAGGCAGTGGCGGCGCTGAGCAGCACGTTCTGCTCGGTCGTGCGCAACGTTTCGCGGGCGGAGAAGACTTGGCTCTCGGCTTGGCGGGTGCGGCCGGCAGTCTGCAAACCGTTGTACAGCGTTTGCGTCGCGGTCAGCCCGTAGGACTGCACCGCGATCGCGCCTCGGGTAAAGGCATACGTCGTGCCGCCGGTCCTCGGGTCGGTGCCTCCCCTGGTCAGCTGATCCAGATACTGATCGGTGAGGCTTGCGGTGCCGCTCACGCGCGGACGGTAGCCGGCGAGCGCCGTGGGGACGTTCTCGTCGATGGCGCGGGTGGCGGCGCGCTGGGAGTTGAGCTGGGGATTGTTCTGGTAAGCCTCGACGAGCGCCAGATCCATGGTGCCGGCTCCAGTTCCCGCGCCCACCAGTCGCGCGCCATTGGCCGCGCCGTTGGCCGTCTGATCTGCCGCAAGCGAGATGGTGGAGAAGGCCACGAATGCGGCAAGCGCTGCGATCTGCGCAGCCCGCGCCCTCGCCCGCCCTGGAGCAGCCCCCAGCATCCCCCAAACTCCAGCCGGCCGCCGTCCGCCCCTCGCGCCGCGGCCCCCCTCCGATTCGCTACGCAACAATATTAACCAGAATGGGGCTGGCTGAGGGGCAAGCGACGCGCGAAAACGAGGCTTTCGCGAAAAGGCGCCCCCCTGGTGCTTTCGCGCCACACCCTCCGAAAAATTCGCATAAATGCTGCCTAGAAGACGAAAGCCGGGGGCGCGGCAAATCCCGGGAGCAGGGGCGCTCCGGCATCGAAGATCGGCCAGCCGCTGAGATCGCCGGCGACGCGGCGGTAGAGCATCGCCTGGCCCGCGGGGACGTGGCCCTGCACGGCAATGAGCCGGCCGCCCTCCCTGAGCTGACCCGCGAGCCCGCGCGGCACGATCTCCGTTGCCCCGTTGAGGAAGATAAGGTCATAGGGGGCGGCAGCCGGCCAGCCTTCCGTCAGTGCCCCCTTCACGACCGTCACGTTATCCGTCCCAACGGCGCCGAGGGCCTCGCGCGCGGCGCGCGCCAAGGCGTCGTCCGCCTCCAGCGCGACGACCGAGCGTGCGAGGCGCGCCAATAGCGCGGACGAATAGCCGGTCGCGCAGCCCACATCGAGGACGTGGTCGCTCGCGCTCACCGCCGCCGCCTGAACCATCTTTGCCAGCACCATGGGCTTGAGCAGGCAACGTGCCGGTTGGCCGGCGGTTGGCGCGGTGACCGCAATGTCGAGATCGAGATAAGCGAGAGCGGCTTTGCTCTCCGGTACGAACCGCTCGCGCGGAAGCTCCAGCATGGCCGCGATGATGCGCGGATCGGTCACGTCGCTGGTGCGGACTTGGCCATCCACCATCATGCGGCGCGCCGCGGCAAAGTCGGTCATTGCGAGGATTCCAGCGCGTGTGAGCGGTGTCGTCTTAGCGGCAAGCGCCGCTCAAAGGCAAGGTTGCCTCCCATCCCAAGGCCAACGACGCACTGGCGCCGAGTTCCTCGGAAGAAACCTTACCACGACTTTTTTAGAGACTCGCGTGCCGACTGCTCTACAATTGTCCCAATCGTCGTTCACAAAGCAGGAGTTGGAGCCAAGACCCGGTGCCTGCCGGATAGGCAACCGTCGGAAGTCAAATCCCTGACACGGCGCCGTGCCTAGAATGGTTAGGCAATCGTCTGCTCCATCGGGGTGGCAGGTCTGTTTTGCGCAGTCCTATTCTCAAATGTCGTCCTACCTGAGGGTCCCTCCCCGCGGGGGAAGTTGAAGGCTCTGCGTCAGCTCGCGCGCGAGCGCGAGAGGGCAGCTTGTCCTTTCCACAGTGAATGCCGGGGAAAATGGAGGTGGTGATGTTCAAGAGCAAAGCACCGGAGAACGATCAGAGCACGGCGGCAAAATTGGAAGAAGCGGTGGGCAGAGCCGTGCAACCGGAACGCTCCGTCATTGAGCACCCTCCAGGGCGCGAGCCGATGACGAAAGCGGGGACAAGCTCTTGCATCGGTTCCGGCATGTCGATCGTCGGCAATATCGAATGCAATGGTCCAGCGCAGGTCTTCGGCCGAATTAAAGGCGAGTTGCGCGCCTCGGATCTTCTGATCGGCGATGGCGCACAGATCGAGGGCAGCGTCATCGCGCAGGACGTCACGGTCTGCGGCCGCGTCAAGGGCACGATCCGGGCCGTCCGCGTCAAACTGCAGGACGGCGGTGCAGTCGAGGGTGATATTTTCCATCGGTCTTTGATGATCGAGGAGAACTCCGTATTCGAGGGATCGTCACGACGCGTTGAAAATCCGACGGACGCGGCGCCGATCGACGCCAAAGGCCCGCGGGATGAGGACGCGCGGAGCTCGGCGCTCGCCCCGTACTTGCAGCGCGTTGAACCATCGGCATCAACGGAGTTGTCCGAGTCGACGGTTAGGCCGAAGCATTAGGGCGTGCATTCCAGACTGTGCCAGCGGTTGCGTCGCCGAGGCGGATGACGGACCGGCGCTTCGCCAGCCACTTCGTCACGGCCCCGGACGGCCTCAGGCTACATGTGCGTAGCTACGGGTCTCGTGTCGCTTCTACGTTACCGGTTGTGTGCCTGCCCGCTCTCGCCCGCACTGCAGCCGATTTTGATCCCCTGGCGGCGGCGATGGCAGCCGCCAAGCCGCGGTTTGTCTTGGTGCTCGACTATCGCGGCCACGGGCAATCCGAATACGATCGCCACCCCGACAACTACACGCTTCCCGTCGCGCTCGCCGACCTCTCGGCCGTCCTGACCGCGCTCGAGACGGCGCCTGCCCTATTCGTCGGCACCTCCTACGGCGGCCTGCTCGCCATGATGCTGGCGGCATGGCGGCCCGCGGCGAT
>DASQXF010000172.1:0-2577 GCA_035639895.1 Xanthobacteraceae bacterium | reverse complement strand
CCCACTCCGCACGGCCGGCAATGATGAACAAGCCTCTTCGGTAGCCACGCCGGCGGTGGAAGGCCGGCAGAGACCAAGGAAGCCCGGTCCGTCGTTGCTTTAAGCCGCGTCCCCCGTTGAGCGCGGGGTGTGCCGGTTTCGCCTCCGGCTGCCGGTCAAGTGGATTCGGAGCTCAGGCGATCACAGACTCAACGCTGCGATCTTGCTCCGGGCGGCTGTCCGGCCTCTTGTCCGGATGCCCACCGACCGACACACGGCCACAGGCACGTGCGAAATTGGGCAATCGCGCACATAAGCGATGTTGGGGGGCTTGACAAGATTTTTTTTCTGTTACCCGCGCCGGCGACAGATGGCTGGGCCGATCCGCTCGCGAAGGTCGCGCTCGAATGCCGCTCAGCCGCGTGTGGTGAACGGCTCCACGCGCCGGGCGTTGCGGATGAAGGCGGCCATCACCGCGATGCCGCACAGAAAGAAGACGCCTTGCATGACGTGCACGCCGTACGTCCCCAAATCCAAGTAGCTGGCGACCGCCCAGCCGCCGGCAAAAGCCGCGCCAAAGACTTCGGCGCCGATCAGAATCGCCGCGCTGATCACGGTCAGCACGTTCTGCCAGGCAATCCGGCGACTGCCGGTGGGGCTTGCCGTACGGTTCATCGTCTTGGTCCTATGGCGACGCAATCTGTTTACGAGAGGTTTACGATGTTTCAGCTCTGGGCCGGGCTCAGGCCGCGTCGCGCGCTTTCGTCCCGAGCAGACCGGCCTCCACGAGCGCCGCGCGGATTCGCTCGATCTCCGCGTCGGAGAGCTTGACCAGCGGCGGCCGCACCACCGCCCGCGGCAACCGCCCAAGCAGCACCAGCGCCTCCTTCATGCGGTTGTGCATGTCGGCCCAGGGATCGGCGTAGAACACCCGCGCCAGCGGATAGATGCGGTCGCTGAGACGTCGCGCCTCGGCGAGGTCGTTCGCCTTGACCGCATGGAACAGCTGCGCCTGCAGATCGGCAATCACGCTGCCGCTGCCCGAGAGCAGGCCGTTGCAGCCCAACACGAGCGAGCTCAACAGCCAGGCGCTATGGGTGGTGAGCACGTTGACCGGTCGCGGCAGGGTCTGCAGCGTGCGGATATGCATTTCGTGCTGCGCCACATTGCCCGCCCAGTCCTTGATGGCGCGGATGCTTGGTACCTCGTCGACCATCTTGAGCAGCGTATCGATCGGGTAGCCCTGGCCAGTGGCGAGCGGATATTGGAAGACAATGAGAGGCAGGTCGGTCGCATCCGCGATGCGCTTGAAATGGGCGAGCGCCATCGGCGGCGATTGACCCAACGTGAAAGGCGCGGGCGGGAAGATCAGCAGCGCGGAGGCGCCGCCGTCCGCCGCCATGCGGGCGATCCTGGCCGCTTCGATGCTGCCGTCCGCCCATACCCCGTTCACCAGTGGCAGCCGCTCCCCGATCTCGTCCTGCGCAATGGCCAGCACGCGCCGCTGCTCCTCGAAGCTCACCGAAGCGACCTCGGTCGAGTGCGCATTGATGGTGATGGCCGAGATGCCCTTGATCGCCGCCACATCGCGCAAATGGGCGCGGAAGCCCTTTTCGTCGATGGACAGATCATCGTTGAACGGCAGCAGCACCGCCGGAATGACACCGTGCGGCACATAGCGGGCGTGTCGGGGCATGTTCGTCTCCTTGGCCTCCGCCGGGCGCGACCTATAGCACGCGAGCGTGACCGAAGTCGCGGGGGGTCCAGCAAGGCCGGGCACCCATGTGCGCGGATTGATTGTGCCCGCACGAAACCATATTTCGCGCACAACATCGCCGCGCGCGCGGGTTGCACCCTATCAGCTGGCCGCGCGATATTCCGGTTCCATGACGCCGAGCTCTTTGTTTCATCCCGCCGTTGCCGCGTGGTTTGACCGCAGCTTCGCTGCGCCCACCGCGGCACAGGCACAGGCGTGGCCTGCCTTCCAGGCCGGCCGACACGTGCTGATTGCCGCCCCGACCGGATCGGGCAAGACGCTCGCGGCCTTTCTCGCCGCCATCGACGGTCTGGTACGGCAAGGACTCAATGGTGGCCTCAAGGACGAGACCCAGATCGTCTACGTCTCGCCGCTCAAGGCGTTGTCGAATGACATCCAACGCAATCTGGAAGCGCCGCTGGCCGGCATCCGCGAGAGTCTTGAGGCGCAAGGTTTACCGGAGGTCGACATCCGCACCTGGGTGCGCACCGGCGATACCCCGCCCGGCGAGCGCGATCGCATGCGTCGCCGCCCGCCGCACATCGTGGTGACCACCCCGGAATCGCTCTACATCCTGCTCGGCTCGGACTCGGGGCGCTCGATGCTGGCGACCACCCGCACCGTGATCGTCGACGAGATCCATGCGCTCGCCGCGAACAAGCGTGGCACCCATTTGGCGCTTTCGCTCGAGCGCTTGGCGGCGCTGTGCGGCGATCGCTTGTTGCGCGTCGGGCTCTCCGCCACCCAGAAGCCGATCGAGGCAGTCGCGCATTTCCTGGTCGGGGCGGGGGCGCAGAGGACGACCGGCGTCGACTGCACCATCATCGACACCGGCCACCGCC
>DASQXF010000171.1:0-2852 GCA_035639895.1 Xanthobacteraceae bacterium | reverse complement strand
TCACGGGTGCTCCGCCGAGCACCCCAACGTTTCTCGGCGCTCCGCCCACCCCTCACCGGGGGTGAGTGAAGCAAAGAGGCAAAGCCCGGACGCAGCAATGCGGGCGCGGGAACGAGGTGGGCTGTTTGACAAGTGAATCCGTAATGAGAGTCCGGCCGTTGCGATCGCGTGTCCGGGCGCGATGCAGCGCGAGCGTCAGCGAGGGATGCATCGCTGATCCGCGACCGCTACAACCCGAAAAGGTCCCGGGTCTGCAGCGCACCACTTCGCTTCGCTCGTGCCGCGCGGCGTCCGGGACACGAGAGTGTGGTGTCTGAGGATCACCTAACCTGCACGTGTGGTCGGATTCGACGCCATTGTTTCGGATTGTTCTTAGCAATGAAAATCGCAACTTAAACGTGTCAGCCGTCCGGGGCTGGCGCAGCGGCTTGCGGTCGCGCGGATGCTCGTCCCGCTCCACTTCGCCCTACTCGCGTCATTACACCTCACGCGATCAGCTCTCGCAGCACACAGCTCTTCACCACCACGCGTGGAAATGGTGCGTCGGCCCGTGTCCCGATCCGACCTTGATGCGGTCAGCAGCAACGATCGCGTCCGTGACGTAACGCTTGGCCGCCCCCACGGCCTCGCTCAAGGCAATCCCCTTGGCTAGGCCGGCGGCGATCGCCGAGGAGAGCGTGCAGCCGGTGCCGTGGGTGTTCTCGGTGGCGATGCGGTCGGCCGCAAAGCGCGCGAAGGTATTGGGCCCGATCAACAGGTCGGCGCTCTCGGGGCCGCTGCCATGGCCACCCTTTATGAGCACCGACTGCGGGCCCAACGTGAGCAGACGCTCGGCTTGCTCGCGCATCTCGGTCTCGTTGCGCGCGACCGGCGCGTCGAGCAGCGCCGCCGCCTCCGGCAGGTTCGGCGTGATGAGGAGCGCGCGCGGGATGAGCGCGCGCTTGAGCATCTCGATGGCATCATCCGCAAGGAGCTTGTCACCCGACGCGGCGATCATGACCGGATCGAGCACCACTTTGCGCTGCCGCCAGCGCTCGAGCCCGGCCGCGATCGCTTCGATGACGCCGCCCCGGGACAGCATTCCGATCTTCACCGCGCCGATCTCGAGATCGGAAAACACCGCATCCATTTGCGCGGCGACGAATTGTGCCGGCACGTCATGGATCGCGCTCACGCCGGTGGTGTTCTGCGCGGTCAGCGCGGTAATCACGGAGGCGCCGTAGACACCCAGCGCCGAGAAGGTTTTCAGATCCGCCTGGATGCCGGCGCCGCCGCCGGAATCCGAGCCCGCGATGGTCAGCGCAATGGGTGTCATGCCGACAGCCGTTATACTGGACGCGTCATGCGCGGGCTTGACCCGCGCATCCATCTTCTTCGTAAGACCTTCTTGCGAAGCGATGGATTGCCGGGTCAAGCCCGACAATGACGGCGGATGGGTTGGTGCCACGTGTCATCATCGCCCCCGTTCTGCCAGTGCGTCGTCCACGACGGAGCGCAGCTGTCGGGCCGCGGCGCGCGGGTCATCCTTGCGCGAAAGCGCGGAGATCACCGCCACGCCGTCAGCGCCGGCGGCAATGGCCTCGCCGGCATTGCTCGCGTCGATTCCGGCAATCGCGCACAGCGGAAATTCGCGAGCGCGTCGACGCAAGACGCCGACGATCCGCGCCAAGCCTGCGGCGCCGATCGGCGGATCCGGATTGTCCTTGGACGAGGTCGCAAACACGCCGCCGATGGCGACGTAATCGAGAAGATCGATCGGCACCGCCTCGGCCTGTTCAACCGTTTTCACCGACAGGCCGATGATCGCGTCGGCGCCGAGCAGCCGCCGGGCGTCTTCTACCGGCATATCATCTTGTCCCACATGCGCGCCGTCGGCCCCGGCCGCGAGCGCGACGTCGATGCGGTCGTTGATCAGAAGCGGCACGTTGAGCGGCGCGAGCACCTCCTTGATTGCCCGCGCGCGTGCCAGCATCAGCCGCGTGTCGCCGTGTTTGTCGCGCAACTGCACGAGCGTCGCACCGCCTTGCGCGACCAGCCGCGCCAGCACGGCGGGATCGCGCCCGACCGCGTGTTCGGGATCGACAAGAGCGTAAAGGCGAAGATCAACACGCATTCTACAAACGCTTTCAGTTCGTCATTCCGGCCGAGCCGCAGCGCAGGCAAGTTTACGCAGCCTGCGCAAGCTTGGCTGCGTGCGGCGAGAGCCGGAATCCTGCCCGTGGTTATGAATTCCGGGTTGGCGGGCTTCGCCCGCGCCCCCGGAATGACCGGCTAGAATTGGGCCACTTAATATTACACGTCATCCACACAGCATCTCACAGCCCATCACGTACAACGCATCGAGCTTATCACGAGCTGCGGCGATGTGCTCGCGACGAGCTTCGTTCCCGCCCGGATGAGCGAAGCGAACTCCGGGATCCTGCATATCGCCATCGCGCGTCCTCAAGGGCGTTCACGCCCGTCTTCGACGGGCTATGGACGCGCGTAAACGCGCTTATGGCTCATGCGGGCTACGCGGGAATGCCGCGAGCCCTTGCCTCGCGTAGCCGTATTTGCTGGATTGCGCCTGCGGCCGAGGCCCGCGGAGGCGTGAATGGTCCCCTTCTTCGTCCAGATCAAATGCCAACTCGGCAAATCCTACGAGGTTGCGAACAAGCTCGCGGACGCCGAGCTCGCGTCCGAAATCTATTCGACTGCTGGCGACTACGACCTGCTGGTGAAGTTCTACGTCGAGGACAAGACCGACATCGGCCATTTCGTCAACGAGAAGGTACAGACCATTCCCGGCATCCAGGACACGCACACAATCATCACGTTCAAGGCATTCTGAACTGCAATCCCATCACAGTGTT
>DASQXF010000170.1:0-2032 GCA_035639895.1 Xanthobacteraceae bacterium | reverse complement strand
TGCCGCAGGCATAAGCCTTGAGCAGGACCTCCGGCGTGATTTCGATGAAGGCAGTTTCCCGATTGGCCATGCGATTTTTCGTCGGGGCGATAACGATGATCTTCAGAAGATAAGGTCTACTAGCGTGCCATGGGAGAGGCTCGCGCGCCCATCGAATTTGCTGCGCATCCGCGATGGTCGCGGTCCGCTCCTAGCCCTCCATCCCGCCGCGGGCCAAGAACTCTTCCAGCCAGTGGATGTGGTAGTCGCCGTCGATGATGTCCTTTTCGCGCACCAGCGTGCGGAACAGCGGTAGCGTCGTCTCGATGCCGTCGATCACGAACTCGTCGAGCGCACGCCTGAGCCGCATCAGGCATTCGCCGCGCGTCTTGCCGTGCACGATGAGCTTGCCGACCAGCGAATCGTAGTAGGGCGGGATCGAGTAGCCGTGATAGACGGCGGAATCGATGCGGACCCCCAGGCCTCCCGGCGGGTGATAATGCACGATCTTGCCGGGCGAAGGACGGAACGAGACCGGGCTTTCCGCATTGATGCGGCACTCGATGGCGTGCCCGTTGAATTTCACGTCGCCTTGCGACAATACCAGCCCGCCTCCGGCGGCGACGCGGATTTGTTCGAGCACGAGATCGATGTCCGTGATCATCTCGGTTACCGGATGCTCGACCTGAATGCGCGTGTTCATCTCGATGAAGTAAAACTTGCCGTCGTCGTAGAGGAACTCGACTGTGCCGACGCCGAGATATTCGAGCTTGCGCATCGCTTCGGCGACCGTCTCGCCGATCGTGTTGCGCGCGGTCTCGTTGAGCGCGGGGCAACGACCTTCCTCCCAGACTTTCTGGTAACGGCGCTGGAGCGAGCAGTCGCGCTCGCCCAGATGAATGGCGCGGCCGTGGCCGTCGCCCAGCACCTGGATTTCGACGTGACGCGGCTGCACGAGATACTTCTCGAGATAAAGCGCGTCGTCGCCGAACGCGGCTTTGGCCTCCGCGCGCGCGGTGGCAAGCGCGCTGGCGAGCTCTTGCGGTCCCCGCACCACCTTCATGCCGCGGCCGCCGCCGCCGGCCGCGGCCTTGAGCAGAACGGGAAAACCGAATGCGTGCGCAAGCGATATCGCTTCCTGATCGGAGGACAGGCCGCCATTCGATCCCGGCACCACCGGTATGCCGAGTCGCTCGGCGGTGCGCCTGGCTTCGATCTTGTCGCCCATCAAGCGAATATGGGCAGGCTTCGGACCGATGAAATGAATGTCGTGCTCGGCGAGGATTTCGGCAAAGCGCGCGTTCTCCGAGAGAAAACCGTACCCCGGATGCACCGCATCGGCGCCGGTGATCTCGCAGGCGGCAAGTAGCGCCGGGACGTTGAGGTAGCTGTCGCGCGCCGCGGGGGGGCCAATGCAGACGCTCTCGTCGGCAAGTCGCACATGCATCGCATCCTCGTCCGCGGTGGAATGCACGGCGACCGAGGGAATGCCCAGCTCCTTGCACGCGCGCAGTACGCGCAACGCGATTTCACCGCGATTTGCGATCAGGATCTTGTCGAACATGTCGGCATCTTGACGGAACGACCGCCGAGCCTCATTCGATGATCAACAACGGTTCGCCGAATTCGACCGGCTGGCCGTCCTCGATCAGGATCTGGACCACTGTCCCCGCGCGCGGCGAGGGAATCTGATTCATGGTCTTCATGGCCTCGACGATGAGGAGCGTGTCGCCGGCATGGACTCGGCTGCCGACTTCGACGAACGGCCGTGCGCCCGGCTCGGGTCCGACGTAAGCGGTGCCCACCATGGGCGACGTGACCACGCCAGGATGTTTCGCGGGATCGAGCGGTATCGGCTCGCGGACGGGCAGCGGCACGTCAGTGCCGGCAGCAGGCGCTCGAGACGACGCGCCTCCATGCGTTTGGCGTGCGACGCGCACGCGTTCCCCATCGCGCTCGAACTCGATCTCGCTGAGCCCGGTCTCGTCGAGCAGCCGGGCCAGCTCGCGCACGATGTCGGGATCGATCGCGAGCTTCTCCTTGTTCTTGTTCT
>DASQXF010000169.1:0-3944 GCA_035639895.1 Xanthobacteraceae bacterium | reverse complement strand
TTGTTCATCTCTTCCCCGACGCGCGTTGCGAAGGCCGCCTGGGAATTGAGCCGCGATCGCGACTTCTGGAACGACCTTCGGGTCAGCGCAACCGAATTCATCCTGGGCTACGGCGCGGCGCTTGCGATCGCGATCCCGCTCGGGCTCGCGGCCGGTTTGTCCAAGCGTCTGCAATACATGATCGGGCCGTTCGTCGACACGCTCAACGCGGTGCCGCGGGTGACGCTGTTGCCGCTCATCATCATCTGGTGCGGCATTGGGATGTGGTCCAAGATCGTGGTCGTTTTTCTCGGCGCGGTCATTCCGATCCTCATCAACACCCAATCCGGCGTGAAGACGAGCGAGGCACGCTTCGTCCGGGTGGCGCGCAGCTTCTCCGCCTCCAAGCTCAAAATTTTTTCGAGCATCATCCTGCCCGGCACCGTGCCATTCATCTTCAGCGGTGCGAAGTACGGCGCCGGCCGCGCGCTGCTCGGGGTCGTCGTCGGCGAGCTTTACGCGTCGACCGCGGGCCTCGGCCATATGATGGCAGAGGCCGGCAACATGTTTCATACCGACATCGTCTTCGTCGGCGTCCTCCTGTTCATGGCCGCAGGGCTGATTGTGGTGGCGCTGCTCGATGCCGTCGAGCGCCGGTTTGAGGAATGGCGGCCGCAGCCGCGTTGAGGTCGTTGTGATGGACGCAGCAGACGGCGAGAGCATAACGGTATGAGTTCGACGTACTCCATGCCCGTAGCAAGCGGCGAAGCGCAAACATCGGCGACCGTGCGTTGGTATCTAATGCATGAGCGCGCCATCCTTGGCACGCTCATGGTGCTGCTGTTCCTGATCGCGTGGGAAGGGCTCGAGCGCGGCTGGTGGGCTGACGCCTTGCGTCCGCTGCTGGGAGATTCGGCGGAGCAGCTCAGGCTCAAGCCGATTTTCATCTCCTCGCCCACGCGCATCGCCGCAGCCGCCTTTCGCATGTTCTTTGTGACAGGGGAAATCTGGCGCGACCTCGCCTGGAGCAGCGTCGGCTACGTCCTGGGTCTTGTTCTGGCGATCGCGATCGGTATTCCGCTCGGGCTTGTCGGTGGCTGGTACCGGCGCTTGTCCTACGCGGTCGAGCCGTTTCTCGCGGCATTCAATGCCACGCCACAGGTGGCGTTCCTGCCGCTGATCGTGGTTTGGGTCGGCACTGGGCTTGGCGAGCGCGTCTTGATCATCTTCCTTCTTGCGGTGCTGCCGCTCGCGATCAACGCGTACGCCGCCGTTCGTACCACCGACCCACGCCTGATCAAGGTCGCCGCGGGCTTCGGCGCAAGCGAGTGGCGCCTGTTTCGAACCATCATCATGCCGAGCTCCATCCCCTTCCTGCTGGCGGGACTGCGGCTTGCGATCGGCCGCGGGATGATCGGCGTGGTCGTCGGCGAGATCTATGGCTCGGCCGCGGGGGTCGGGGCCATGATCAATCAGGCCGGCGCGCGCTTCCAGACCGACAAGGTGTTCGTCGGCGTCCTTACCATCGTCGCTGCCGGGGTGATATTGGTCGAGCTCGTACAGCGGATCGAGCGCCGCCTCGACGTCTGGCGCGCACCGGCCTGACGCCAGCGCCACTATGACCCCGAAGCTCGAAGCGCAGGACGTCCGCCTGGATTACATCCAGCCCCGCACCAACAGCCGCATGCGCGCGCTCGATGGCGTGGAGCTCAAAATCATGGACGGCGAATTCGTCTCGATCGTGGGACCTTCCGGCTGCGGCAAGACCACGTTCCTGTCGGTGGTGGACGGCCTCATCCCTGCGAGTGCAGGCCGCATCCTGGTCGACGGCCGGGTCGTGACCAAGCCGGGACCGGACCGCGCGGTCGTGTTTCAGGACGCCTCGCTATTGCCGTGGCGGACCGTGCTCGGCAATGTCCGTTATGGGCTGGAATGCCTCAACATCGGCGCGCGCGAGGCCAAGGCGCGCGCGGCGCACTTCATCGAGATGGTCGGCCTGTCCGGTTTCGAGGATCACTATCCATATGAGCTCTCAGGCGGCATGCAGCAGCGCGTGAATCTTGCGCGCGCGCTGGTCGTCGATCCGAAGATTTTGCTGATGGATGAGCCGTTCGCTTCGCTCGACGCGCAAACGCGCGAGGTGATGCAGGAGGAGCTGCTGCAAATCTGGGTCAAAGCGAAGAAGACGGTGCTATTCGTGACTCATCAGATCGATGAAGCCATCTATCTATCGGACCGTGTGGTCGTCTTCTCCGGCCGGCCGGGAAAGGTGAAGGAGAGCCTTCCGGTCCCCATCGAGCGGCCGCGCCGGCTGGCAGTGAAACGCGAGCCGCGCTTTCATGCCATTGAAGACGGCATCTGGAGCCTCATCGAGGAGGACGTGAGGAAAGAGCGCAACCGCCATGGCGTTGACCCAAGCGATCGCAGTTTTTAGAGCTGTTTCCTCTGACGTTGGATCCTCTCCACCGTCATTCCGGGGCGCGCCGAAGGCGCGAACCCGGAATCCATAGTCACGAGCCGTGGTTATGGATTTCGGGTTTCCTCGCCGCGCTCGGGCCCCGGAATGACCAAGGAGGGAGCGCGCATGAGCGGAGTTTCGCAATAGAGCGTACGACTCCGCCGTATCGTCGTAAGCAAAAGAGCACCTGCGGGAGGAGCCAATGTGGTTACAAATGTTTCGCATCGCGGCTCTCGGCTTCGCCTTGGGCGCGGCGGCGCCGGCGCGAGCCGCTGACCCGATCCCGTTCAAGATCGGCATTTCGGCGCCGGTAGTGACCATCTTTCCCGTCTGGATGGGGGAAGCCGGCGGCTTTTACGAGAAGGAGGGGCTCAAGGTCGAGGTCATCAATATGGAAGGCGGCACGCGCGGGCTGCAGGTGCTGCTTTCCGGCGAGATCCAGGCGATGCATGTAGGTCTCGCGCCCGCCGTCCTCGCCAACAAGCAGGGAGCCGATCTACGGCTCGTTACCTCGACCTGCAACACGATCCCGATCACCATGTTCACGAAGTCGGGCGTCGGGATGGGCGACCTCAAGGGCAAGACCTTCGGCATCAGCACCTTCGGGTCGGAGACCGACGTCGCCATCAGCATCCTGCTCAAGCAGCTCGGCCTTGCCCGTTCGGACGTCACCGTTTCGCAGATCGGGGGCAGCTCGCAGCGCTTTGCCGCGCTGATCGCCGGCCGCATCGACGTCGCGCCGCTGATCGAGCCGGCGATCACGCTGGCCAAGGAACGCGGCTTTAACCCCATCATTGATCTCGCGGCCGCCAAGACGCCATGGATTTTCGATTCCGTCGTCGTCTCCAACAGCTATCTCAAAGGTAACCGCGCCTCACTCACGCGTTTTGTGAAGGCCTACGTCGCCGGCGCGTACCTCGCGCTTGCCGACGAGGCCAAGGCGAAGGAGGTGATCGCACAAAAATTCAAGACCAACGATGCGAAGGTGATCGCTGCAACGTATGCCGATTTCCGGCGGTTGATGCCGCGCGATGCAGCGCCCTCGCGCGAAGGTGCCGAAAACGTACTCGCCCAGCTCGAGGCGATCGGAACGGATATCGGCAGCCGCAATCCCAAAGACTATCTCGATCTCGACATCATCGAGGCGCTGAAGCAGGAGGGCTATTTCGCGCAGCTGGAGAAAACGTATCCGGTGAAGTAACCCGCTGCACGTCGTCGCCGCGCATAGCGCGTCGAAGACGCGCGTAAACGCGCTTATGCTCGGGACTCATGACCACCGGCTCTGGAATATGGGTCCCCGCTTCGCGGGGACGACCATCACGAAAGACGCGGCCGTGAACGCCATCGACCTCGAAGTCATCTATCAGTCGACCTTGCAGATCGCCCGCGAGCTCACGCTCAACATGTTGCGCACGGGCTATTCCACCATCATCAAGGAAAGCCAGGATTTCACCTTCGCAGTCTTCGATGGCGCCGGGCGCATGGTGGCGCAAGGTATTCCGCAGCC
>DASQXF010000168.1:0-3291 GCA_035639895.1 Xanthobacteraceae bacterium | reverse complement strand
ATCTCACGCCCGTCATCGCTGCCGGTGGCTTCGACGATGTCGGTGTAGAACATCGGCGCCGATGCGAGCGCTTGCTCGACAGTTTGAAAGCGAGCGGGGCCGCTGAAGACCTTGGCCGCGCACCTCGTCAGCGGAATCTCGGCCTCCCGGCCGAACGGCTTGGTGCAGTCGAATCCCGCCTTGGCTCCGGTCCGCCGACCGTTGAGCGAAGGGTCCATGGTCATGCCCCGCATTCCCTGAAGGACCATGAGATCCTGATCGGCCTGGAAACGCGTTCCGAGCGCCCATTCGACCTGCCGATCGTCCTGAATGTCGATATCCTCGTCGAATACGTAGATGTGCTTGAGCCGCATGATTCCGCCGAACAGCGCCGCGATTGCCGCTCGCGCCTCTCCGAAGGCGCGCTGCTTGATCGAGACGCGCAGCGTGTTGTCGCCGCCCGATACGGACCGCAGATACACCGCGACCGGCTCGCGCACCGTCGCCCTGAGGATCTTCATTGCCTCGGCCTCGGTACGGATTGCAGTTATGTTGGCGCTTTCAGTCTGGTGCAGCACGAACGCGGAGCCATGCAGCAGCGTCTGGTGCAGCGCGTCGCGGCGCATGGTGATCGCGGTGCAATGAAACACCGGGTCCATGTGGATTGCGCCGTAGTAACCCATGTATTCCCCGTAGGGCCCTTCCGGCTCCACGTAGCCGCGCTCGTCGAGATAGCCTTCGAGCGTCATCTCCGCATCTGCCGGCACCAGGATGTCGTTGGTGAGACTCTTGACGACCGGCGCCGGCTCGCCGCGAAACGTCGCGACCAATGACAACTCGTCGCCGCCCTGGCGCGTGGTCGCCGCAAAGAAGTCGAGCGGATGCGCGCCGATCGTGAACGTGATCGGCAAGCGCTCGCCACGGGCCACGCAGGCCGTATAGATGCGCTTGAGGTCGGACGGGGCGGTCACGTTAGTGCCGGTCTCGTACCGGTTGCGCAAGCTCAGGCGACGGCACCCGACATTCCTCCGTCCCGTTGCCGGATCGATCGTGTAATCGATGGCCGAACTGAGATAGCAGCTGCCGTCGTAAGCGTGTTGCGGGTGAAAGGGGAGCTTTGTCAGATCGACGTCCTTGCCCGTGATCTTGACCTCGTGCACCGGGGCTTCATCGGACGCCACCTCCACCAGCGGCTGGGGATTGGCGAGCCGCCTGAAATATTCGTCGAGAAGCTTGTCCTCGCCGGTTTCGAACGCGGCAGCCAAACGCCTTCGGCTGCCCGCGGTCTTGGCAACGACCTCCACCTGTTCGGGGCCTGCTTTTTTGAACAGGAGCGCCTTCTCGGTTCCTTCGATGATCGCGCTCAAGCCCGTCAGCGGCACCGGCTCGTCGTGAATCTCGACCTCACCCATGTCGACGAGCCGCTCGACGAAGCGGCGCAGCCGGTACTTTTCCACATCGATGTTGGACGTGAGCGGCTTCATGATGTTCATTGTCCCAGCTCCGCCTGCATTGGCTCCCGTTTGAACCCGCTCATCGTCATCACTTGTGTCCCGTCGGCAGCATTTGGCTCGAGGAATTGATCACCGCGTGGATGCTGCGCGCGAACTCGACCGCGCCGGCCACGTCCATGTCCAAAGCGGCGCGTGCGTAGTCCTTGCAGCCGACCCGAGCCGGCCGCGGCGCGGCCATGATCTGCTTGCACAGCCCCTCGACCGCCGCGTCGAGCTCCGCCTCGGGAACGACCTCGCTGACGATACCGGCCTCTCGCGCGCGCTGCGGCGTGATCACCGCGGTCGACCACACGAGATAGGTCATCGCCTTGCGTGGCACGCGATCCACCAGCGCCGACATGACCATGGTCGGCATGATGTTGTGCGCCATCTCCGGCACCTGAAACTTGGCGGTGTCGGCGGCGAGCGTGATGTCGCAGACTGCGGCGATGGCGCAGCCAAAGCCGAAGGCGCGACCGCGCACAACGCCGATCACGGGGATTTCGCAGCGGCGGAACGCGCCGTAGCAGTTGAACACCACGTCGTTGCGGCGGCGCAGCTCGAACGCTTCCGGCGGTGCGCCGGGCGGGCGCTTGCCCATGGTCTCACGGCCGACGCAGAAATCCTCGCCGGCGCCGCGCAGCACGACGATCTCGGAGGTCTCGGCGGCGCCGACCAGAAGCTTGGTCAGTTCGACCGCCATGGCATCTGAGGCGGCGTTACCGGTCTGCGGCCGATTGAGCGTGATTTCCAGCACCGGACCCTTGCGGGCGGTGAGAATGTCGCTGGACATGCATGATCCTCCTGAGCGGCTGGGTTTTCGCTATCGATCCATTCATGCGCGGGCTTGACCCGCGCATCCATCTTCTAAGCAAATGAGTCTTAGCAAAAAGATGGATCGCCGGGTCAAGCCCGGCGATGACGGGCTCTCTGCGCGAAGGGGGCCACGATCAAGCCCGCTGTAGAAATGGGATTCCCATGAACGCTCCCTCCGACGAGCCACCGCAGGCGGAGCCGGCGCTGCGCGCCATTGCCATGCCGGCGGACGCCAATCCGTACGGGGATATCTTCGGCGGCTGGCTGTTATCGCAGATGGATCTCGCCGGCGGCGCCGTTGCACGGCGCCGCGCCAAGGGCCGCACCGCCACCGTGGCGATCACCGCCATGACCTTTCACCGTCCGGTATTCGTCGGCGACGAGGTCAGCTGTTACGCCCACGTCATCAAGGTCGGGAAAACCTCGATCACGGTGAAAGTCGAGAGCTGGGTGAGGCGCGGCCTTGGCGATGAGCACATCGCGGTGACCGAGGGCATCTTCACCTATGTCGCCGTGGGCGAGGACCGCCGGCCCCGTCCGGTGCCGCAGGAAGCTTGACCGTCCGCGGTGTGCGCATGCGAACACCCGGGAAATTCTCTCAATTCCCGCGGAACGGGGAGCATGATATCCCGGATTTCGCTTGGGCTCATCCGGGCTGCCGCTAATGTTCTCACGCTTGCCAAAATGGCTTGTTCACCTCGCGCCACCGATCAGCCGACGAAAGGCCCATATCCCGCAACTCCAGCTCTTCGAGCGTGGCGAGAAATGCGCGCTCCCTGCGTCTCGCGTCCCATTCTTCGAGCAGCGCTGCACATCGCTTCAGTGACGCCGACGCTAACGCGCGTCCGCTGTTCACCTTTGTTTTTAGCCAAGCCGCAGCTTGCGCGATGCAATCGCGCGGCGATTCGTTTCGATGTTCGGATGCTGCCCGTCGTGCCATGTCTGCGGATGTCATGATTCTTGCTCCCGTACTTTGCGAATACCGATCAGTTGGGATCGTTTG
>DASQXF010000167.1:0-2762 GCA_035639895.1 Xanthobacteraceae bacterium | reverse complement strand
TCGAGCTTGTAGCTGGTGCCGTCCTCGCCCCAGCCGCCGTCGGCGTTTTGGATCTTGACCAGCCACGCCACGGCTTTGCGGAATTCGGGTGAGGCATGGTCGATGCCGGCCGCGTTGAGAGCACACAGCACCGACCAGGTGCCATAGATGTAATTCATTCCCCAGCGGCCATACCAGCTTCCTTCGTCCATCTGCGTGCGGCGCAAATAGTCGATTGCGCGCGCCACAGCCGCGCTCTTCGGCGCCGTTTCGCCGATCTGCGCCAGCATCGAAACACAGCGCGCGGTCACGTCCTCCGTCGGAGGGTCGAGCAAGGCGCCGTGGTCGGCAAACGGGATATTGTTGAGATAGTAGTACTCGTTATCCGCATCGAACGCGCCCCAAGCACCGTTTTTGCTTTGCATCCCCAGTATCCATTCCCGCGCCACCGCAATCGGCGCACGGAAGTCGCTCTGCGCATTCCAGCTCTGCGCGCGATCCATCGCCATCACCACCACCGCCGTGTCGTCGACATCGGGATAGTGCGGATTGGCGTACTGGAAGGCCCAGCCGCCGGGCCGGATATCGGGCCGCCGCGCGATCCAATCGCCTTTGACATCGAGGATCTGCTTCGGCGTCAGCCACTCGAGACCTTTGCGCACTTGCGCAGCGGCCTGATCGCCGCCGACCTCGAGCAGGCTGTGGCAGGTGAGCGCCGTATCCCAAATGGGCGAAACGCAAGGCTGGCAATAGGCCTCGTGCTCGTGCACGACCAGAAGCTTCTCGATGGATTTGCGCGCGATCGCGCGCTCGGGATGATCCTCCGGATAGCCGAGGGCGTCGAACATCATCACGCTGTTAGCCATCGCCGGAAAAATTGCGCCCAGACCATCCTCGCCGTTGAGATGCTCCGTTACCCACGCCAGCGCGCGGTCGGTCGCGCGCTGCCGCAAGCGGCTCGGGAACATGGGCACGACAAAACGAAGGAGCACATCGACGCCGCGGAAGAACCAGAACCATGTCGCCTTTTGCTGTGGCGCCTTCGGCGCGAGGCCGACCGTCTGCGGCGGCTCGAGGAAGAGCTCTTCGATCGTGACCCCCTTCGGATTGCGGGCTCTGGGCTTAAGCGCCATCAACACCAATAGCGGCACGATAACGGTACGGCTCCAGTACGAAACCTTGTCGAGATGGAAGGGAAACCATTTCGGCAGCAGCATGATTTCGAGGGGCATCACCGGAACGGCGCGCCAGGGGATGAGTCCGAACAGCGCCAGCATCACGCGCGTAAACACGTTCGAGCGCGACGCGCCGCCGCGCGCGCGGATCGCCTCACGGGCGCGCGCCATGTGCGGGGCCTCGACGCCATCACCGATCATTTTGAGCGCGAAATAGGCTTTTACGCTCGCGCTCATGTCGAAGGCGCCTTCGTGGAATAGCGGCCAACCGCCATGATCGCCCTGGATGCGGCGCAGGTAGGCCGCGATCTTGGCTTCGAGAACCGCATCGACGGGTTCGCCCAGATAGTGCCGCAGCAAGACGTATTCGGCCGGAATGGTCGCGTCCGCCTCCAGCTCGAACACCCAGTGTCCGTCGCGCTGCTGCAGAGCAAGCAGACCGCGTGTCGCCGCCTCGATGCCTTGGTCGAGGGCAGATGGCGAGGAATTGAGCTCAGGCGAGACGCGGTTCATGACTTAGCCCTCAATCAGATCGCGATGAGATCGGCCGCCCGATTGCCGGAGCGAATTGCGCCCTCGATGGTCGCCGGCAGCCCGGTTTTGGTCCAATCGCCGGCGATCCACAAATTGCGCCAGGCAGTCTTCGCATCCGGACGCTTGGCATTCTCGCCGGGCGTCGCGGCAAAGGTCGCGCGGCGCTCACGCACGATCTGCCATCGTGGCAGCGCCGTCGAAAGACCGGCGACAGCCGCGACTTCCTGCCACAGGTTCTGGGCCAATGACTCGCGCGGAAAATCGAGCAGGCGGTCGGCTGCGCTGATGGTGACCGACAATCGATCGGGGAAAGTAAAAAGCCACTCCATGGTCCCGTTCACGACGCCGATGATGGGCGCAAGCCCCGCCGGCGGATCGAGCCGGAAATGCGCGTTGACGATGGCGCGGAACTGCGAGGGGGTTTTCAGCTCGGGAACCAGAGCCGCCGCCACGATCGGCGGCACGGCGAGGATCACGTCATCATCGCCGGTCGCCACCTTATCGTCGCCGAAGTCGAGGCTCGCCACCTTGTCGTGCGCGAAGCCAAGCGCGCGCAGCCGATGTCCGAATACGATCTTCGCCTTGTGCTTGCCGAGAAAGCGCAGCGCCGGCTCGATGAAAACCTGTCCAAGCCCATCGCGGGCGATAAGGGGTCGGCAGGCTTTTCCCCCCGCGGCCAATGTTTCGCGGATAATCGCGCCGGCGAGGACTGCGCTTGCTTCCTTGGGATCGGTGTTGAGCGCCGCGAGCCAGAGCGGCCGCGCCAGGCGCTCGTAGAGAGGCCCTCCGCATTTTACCGCCGCACAGATCGTCTTTGCGTCCGCAGCATAAAGCAGGCGCGCAAAGGAAAGATAATCTCTCGCGGTCGTGTCCGGCACGCGCCGCTTTCGATCAAAAATCCACCATGGCAGGCGCCCTGCGTTGATGCGCAAGGTCCAGCGCTTCCCGCTTGCGAGGTCCATGAACGCGAACTCGGCCGCCGCGGGACCGACCAGTCCGCGGCGGGAGCCGATCGTCTCGAGATAGGCCAGCGCAGCATGATTGCCGGAGAGCAACAGATGGTTGCCGTTATCG
>DASQXF010000166.1:0-4504 GCA_035639895.1 Xanthobacteraceae bacterium | reverse complement strand
ATTTTGCCTTCCCGCGTGGACGACACCGCCCCGCCTTATGGGCGGGCGGCGCTTTCCACGAAAGGGGCAGGAGCAAGCCTAGAAATCGTGGACTGCGACATCGCGTAGGACTCGCGCAATGTCCGCCTGCGCCTCGCCTTTCGCGAGCCTCTCAATTGCCTCCTGACGCTGGTGCGCTGTGAGTGACGGCGGGCGGCCAAATTTCACGCCACAGCCTTTGCACGCGTTCTGCCGTCGCTTGTACGCGCAAGGATTAGCTCCGCTCGAACTCAGCCAAGCCACCGAGCACCGTGAGCATGAGCCGGCCTTGCGGTGTCGTGGTATCGGCCCAAGCGTCGCCCAATGACTTGAGGCCAGCGCCAGCGTTGGCAATCACCTCGAGGATATTGAGCAAGTCCCGCGTAGAGCGCGCCAACCGGTCGAGATGCGTCACGACCAGCACGTCACCGCGTTCGAATAATTTTGCAGTAATTTCAAAGCAAGAATTTATATGCATAACTGTCAATTTTCGCATAGCACCACGGCGTATGTAGTCGGTTCTAGCGCCGGCTCAACCGCCGGGGTCATCCGCGACAATCCGGCAGAGCTTGCCAAGCCACCCAGGGAGCCGGACCGGGAAACCGACATGTTGCAACCCGATAAAGCGGAGTTGCTGGAGCGTCTCCGTGGCAGGCCGTTCTACATGTTGGCGAGCCTTGCCTTGGCAACTGATATGCGGCGGAACGAAATGCTTGCCTTACGTTGGCAAGACATCGACCTCGACGCTGGTCGGCTGACAGTCGAGCAAGCGCTCGAACAGACCGCCGCTCACGGGATCAGAGTTAAGGCCCCCAAGACGCGCCACGGCCGTCGGACCATCTCGCTGCCGGTGCACATCGTTACGGAGTTGCGGCAGCACTGGCGCGAGCAGCAAGAGTTACGCCTTGCGATGGGACTTGGAAGGCGCCAAGGACACTCCCGTGTTCGCTACGCCCGCCGGAGGCTACGTGAACTAGGGGACCGTCACGCGGCAATGGACGGAGCAAGTGGCCGCAATCGGGATGCCCCGCGTGAAGTTGCACAGCCTGCGCCACACACACGCAAGTATGCTTATCACTGGCGGCGTAGATGTCCTGACCGTGAGTCGCCGCCTAGGCCATGCGTCGCCCACGATCACGCTCAATGTATATGGCCACTTGATCCATTGTGGCGACGATCGAGCCGCTCAGATCGTGGCCGCAGCGTTCGGTAGCAAAATGGTAGCAGATGGCGGCAAGAGGACCCAAGACATAGGGACTAACTGGCTGAGCTAGCTTCAGTATTGTCCCTTGGGCTCGAGCCCGAGCATGTATTGGCCATACATGCTTCCGGTCGAATCCCAATTGAGGCTGATGTGAGAGGCGGCACCGTGCGCGTCGCGCCAGGCGCGCTGCAGCGGTTGATCGAGGAACAAGCCCTGCCCGCCGGCCGCGAGGAAGAACGCGTCGATGGCCTGGATCAAGAGCCGCACGCAAAACGCCTGGTCGCGACGGTTGCGCAGGCGCACGTCCATGCTGAAGGGCTCTCCGCGCGCGGCGGTCTCGAACGCCTCGGCGAGATCGCGGAACATCAGAAGCCGCGCCGCATCGATGCACGCGCTCGCCTCGGCAACGCGCAATTGCACGGTGGTGAGCTCGGCCATGCGGCGGTGGCCGCCAGCCACCGCGCCGCGGGTGGTGCGCTCGCCCGCCATGGCGAGGAAATCGGCGAGCGCGCCTTCCGCCATGCCGAGCACCGGCGCCACGATCGTGATCGGCAGCACGGCGAGGAACGACTGCCGATAAAGCGGATTGGCGTTGGCGCGCATGCCGGGAGCGGTGGCAACGGCGAGCTCGGCGAAGGGAAGCGCGCGATGGGTGGGAACGAAGGCGTCGCGCGCGACGATGTTCTTGCTGCCGGTGCCGGCGAGGCCCATGGTGTGCCAATTGTCGTCGATACTGCACTCGGCGGTGCGCAGCAGAAAGAATCCCGGCTGCACGGCTCCGTCCGGTCGCGGGATCATGCCGCCGAGGAGCTGCCACTGCGCGTTGTCGCAACCGCTGCAAAAACTGCCCACGCCGGAGAGCCGGTAGCCGCCGTCCACGGCGACGGCGCGGAAAACCGGCGCATAGGTGCCGGCGGCAAGCGCGCTGCGGTCCTGCCAGACCTCGTCCTGCGCCGCTTTGGAGAAGCAGGCGATGAGCCACTGGTGCGAGGCGAGCAGCGCGTAGACCCAGCCGGTCGAGCCGCATCCCGCCGCAATGGCGGCGACGATCTGCGCGAATACGTCGAAGCCGTGCTCGAATCCGCCGTAGGCGCGCGGCTGCATGACGCGGAACAGGTCGGCGTGGCGCATGCGCGCGATCATGTCGTCGCCGACGCGGCGATCGGCTTCGGTCTGCTGCGCCCGTTCGCGCGCAAGCTCGGCAATGGCGCGGGCGCGCACCAAGAGGTCGGCAACATCGGGCTCGGCGACCGATGATCTGAGCGCATCGACTGACATTACGATTGGTCCAGTCGAGTGGAGGACAACGAGGCTAAGCTGCCGCGATCAGCCGAGGCAAGTCCGGCCTGCAGACTCCCCGTTCCTGCGCACGCGGAAATCCAGGGCCAAGCACCGGGTCCGGGGCGAGCGGCAGACCGCGCGTCGGCTTTTTTTCGTGACCGCTTTGACGGATAGTGGATCGCAGCCGGATCGACGTGGAAGGAGCTCGAACGATGTTTCGCACTTGTGCACTCGGCGTTGTGGCGCTCACCGCGCAGATCGCGGCCGCGCCAGCGATGGCGCAGGATTACCCCTCGCGACCAGTGACCATCGTCGTGGGCTATACGCCGGGGGCGACCAGCGATTTGCTTGCGCGCACTATGGCAGAGCGGCTCAATGCCGCTTGGGGGCAATCCGTCATCGTCGACAACAGATCCGGCGTGGGCGGCAATATCGCCGCCGCCTATGTCGCGCGCGCACCGGCCGACGGTTACACGCTGATGGTCGGCACCGACGCGATCATGACCAGCAATGTCTTTCTCTACAAGAACACGCCGTTCGATCCGCTCAAGGACTTTGCGCCGATCACCAACGCGGGAGCAAACATCATCTGCCTCGCGGTGCACGTCGACTTGCCCGTCAATTCGGTGGCGGAGCTGATCGCCTACGCCAAAGCCAATCCGGGCAAGCTGCAATATGGCTCGTCCGGGATCGGCTCTCCTCACCACCTCGCCGGCGAGCTGTTGCGGCAGAAAAGCGGGATCGAGATCGTCCATGTGCCTTATCGCGGCGGCGGCGCGACCATCCACGATCTGCTCGGCGGCCACATCAAGGTTGCGTTCTTGAGCCTCTCAAGCGCGGTGCCGCATCTGAGCAGCGGCAAGATCAAGATCGTGGCAGTCGTGGAGAAGAGCCGCTACGCGGCGATGCCGGACGTCGCGACCATCGGCGAAACCGTCTCCGGATTCGAAATGTCGTCGTGGCTCGGCTTCTTTGCGCCGGCGGGAACGCCCGCGCCACTCATCACGCGCCTCAACGAGGCGATGGTAAAGGTGCTGACGACGGATGCGGTGAAAGAGAAGCTCGCCACGCTCGGTCTGGCGGTGGCACCGAGCACGCCGGCGGCGCTTGCCGCCACGGTCAGGGAAGGACTTGCCGTGCGCGGGGAATTGGTCAGGGCCGCCAACATCCAGGCCGAATAGCGGCAGCGGCCTTCAGGTCCCGCTCGCTTCCTTGGCGGCCCGCGCGGCGCGCTTCTTCAGCTCGGCCATGGAGAGGTCCTCCTTGTGGGTGGCGAGGTGCCAGACGTGGCCGAATGGATCGCGCAGCGACCCGGTGCGGTCGCCGTAAACTGGTCCTCCATGGGCTGCACGACGGTGCCACCCGCCGCCGTCGCACGCTGCATCATCTTGTCGGCGTCCGGCACGTAGAGATGGATGGTGACTGTGGTGCCGCCACGCGTCGCCGGGCTCAGGAAATCGATCTGCGGGTATTCGTCGGCGAGCATAATGCGGGAGCCGCCGATCTCGATCTCGGCATGGCCGATGTCGCCCTTCGGGCCGGGCATGCGCATGATCTCTTTCGCTCCGAACGCCTTCTTGTAGAACTCGATGGCCGCAGCGCCGCCGCGCACGCTCAAGTAAGGCGTCACCGCGTGATAACCCTTCGGGATCGGCGACACCTTGCGCTTCGCCGGCTTGGCTTTCTTCGCCTTGGCCCTTTTCATCCACGTCTCCGTCACATCGCCATCATGTGTGCGATCTGCTGACGCATGTGCTTCTTGCACTGGTTGCTGTTCTTGTCCATCGAGAAAGAAGCGCTCGATTGAAAGGATGAAATACCGGGTCAAGCCCGGCATGAGCTGACGGGTAACGTCGATGCGTCGGTGCAATGGATCGAACGGACTGCTATCAACCCTCGGGGTCAACTAAGGCTTGTCATGTCCAAGCTGCGCATTTACGGCGTCGCCCGCACCCGCGCCTTTCGCGTGCTTTGGATCGCGAACGAGCTCGGGCTCGATTA
>DASQXF010000165.1:0-5523 GCA_035639895.1 Xanthobacteraceae bacterium | reverse complement strand
TCGCATGGTGGAACTCTATCAGATCGGTACGGTCAGCGACCGCTACGGCCGCAACCTCGCGCTCGTCTCCGTCGCCGATGAGGGTGCGCGGCGCTCGGTCGCGCACGAGATGCTGGGCAGAGGCTTCGCGCGCGTCTCCGCGCGTGTCGGCGATCGGGCTTGCGCCGAGGAGCTTTTGGCGCAGGAACGCGCGGCGCGGGTGGCCAAGCTTGGCCTCTGGAGCGGACCGTATTATGCCGTCCTGCCGGCCGACAACGCCGCGGAGCTTGCCGCCGAGCGCGGCCGCTTCACCCTCGCGGAAGGCAAGGTCTGGTCGGTGCGCGAGAGCGGCGGCACGATCTACATCAACTTCGGACGGCGCTGGACGCAGGCGCTCACCGTCACAATCGCCAAGCGCGACGAGCGCGCCTTTGCCGCCGCCGGCATAGAGCCGAAAAAACTCGAAGCGCGCCGCGTGCGCGTGCGCGGCTGGATCGAGGAGCGCAACGGCCCGCGCATCGAGGCCGCGAGCCCAGAGCAAATCGAACTCGCCGAGCGCAACTGACGGAGCCGATTTCCGCCGTGCATGCCACAGTGAGACACGCTCTCGGCGCCAAGCGACTGGCGGCCCTCGCCGTGGTCGCGTGCGTTCTCGCGGGCTGCAGCTCGTCGCTGCTCACGGCCGGGTTGCCGCCGGGGTCGCTGCCGGAGGCGGTGCGGCAGGCCCAGCAACAGCAGCAGCGCGCTCGGGCCCCGACCTCGCGCGAACATCAACGCATTCTCGCCGCCTACAACGGCGCTTACGAGGATGCCAACCTCGAGGCCATGCTCAATCAGATCGTCGCAAAGCTGGTCGCGGCATCGGAGCGGCCGGAAGTGCAGTATCGCGTGACCATCCTCAATTCGGCATCGATCAATGCCTTCGCGCTGCCGAGCGGACAGCTTTACGTCACGCGCGGTTTGATCGCGCTCGCCAACGATACGTCCGAGCTTGCCTCGGTTCTCTCGCATGAGATGTCGCACGTGACTGCACGCCATGCCGCGATCCGCGAGGACCAGGCGCGGCAAGTGGCGCTGGTCAGCCGCGTGGTGCAGGATGTATTGAGCGATCCGGAAACCGGAGCGCTGGCGCTGGCGAAATCGAAAATCGCGCTGGCGAGCTTCTCGCGCGCGCAGGAGTTCGAGGCGGACGGAATCGGCGTCGGTATCGCGGCGCGCGCCGGCTACGATCCCTATGGGGCCGCACGCTTCCTCACCTCCATGGGCCGCAATGCCGAGCTCAAGTCGAACCCGGGGCAAGCGCACATCGATCCGCGCGCGCCCGATTTCCTCTCGTCGCATCCGGCCACGCCCGAGCGCATAAAAAATGCGCAAGCGAGTGCGCGGGCGCTCAACGCGCCCGGCCCCGGCGAGCGCGACAGGGCGGCGTACCTCGCCAGCATCGACGGTGTCGTCTACGGCGAGGATCCGAGCGAAGGCTTCGTCCGCGGGCGCCGTTTCCTGCACCCCAAGCTCGGCTTCACTTTCCTGGCGCCGGAAGGATTCACCCTCGACAACACGGCGCAGGCGGTCCTCGGCGTGAAAGACAGCGGCGGCCAAGCCTTGCGGCTCGACGTCGTGCGCGTGCCGGCGGAGCAGACGCTCGCCGAGTACCTCAACTCCGGCTGGATCGAGAACATCGATCCCAAGAGCGTCGAGGAGCTCGTCATCAACGGCTTGCCGGCGGCGACCGCGACGGCAAAAGGCGATCAGTGGATGTTTCGGCTCTATGCGGTGCGGTTCGGGACCGACGTCTATCGCTTCATCTTCGCCACTAAGCGCATGTCGGCGGAGGTGGATCGCGCCTTTCGCGAGTCGGTTGGCACGTTTCGGCGCATGACGCTGGCGGAGAGCCAGGCGGCAAAGCCGCTGCACCTCAAGATCGTCACGGTCGCACCCGGCGATACGGTCGAACGCCTGGCGAGCCGCATGGCGATGCACGACCGCGCCGTCGAGCGCTTTCGCGTCCTCAACGGGCTCGGCGCCAACGAGCGCGTGAACCCCGGCGATCAGGTCAAACTCGTGGTCGAGTGAGCAAGCCGCGCCTTAACTTGCCTAGTGGCTGGAATCACAGATCGATGTCACGGATCTGCGCGTGAGCGGCGCGCTCCGTTACCCTCTCCCCTTGCGGGAGAGGGTGGCGAGCCCGCGAAAGCGGGCGAGCCGGGTGAGGGGGCTGGCGTGCGCAAACCCCTCACCCGGACGCTCGCTTCGCTCGCGTCCACCCTCTCCCGCAAGGGGAGAGGGTATCCGAGTTCGCTGCTCGATTGCATTGCTACCCGCAAGCTCGAAGCAAGCGTCAACGAAGTTCGGTTACCTAGCCTTTCGCTGCGTTCGGCGTCATCATCGCTGGCGAGAGCTGCGAGGTGAAACAATGAACATCGGTTTCGTCGGGCTGGGCGCCATGGGTGCCGGCATTGTTCCGCGGCTCATGGCGGCAGGCCACGTGGTCACGGGCTGGAATCGGAGCAAGGAAAAGGCCGAGCCGCTCATTGCCCGCGGCATGCGCCTGGCAGAAACGCCGCGCGCGCTCGCCGCCGCCGCGGACGTCGTGTTCTCGATCGTGACCGATGCGGCGGCGGTGAAGGCTGTCGCGCTCGGCGGCGATGGCATCATCGCCGGGCTCAAACGCGGCGGCATCTATGCCGACATGAGCACGATCGCGCCGGACGCGAGCCGCGCCATCTCCGCCGAATTCGCCAAGCAGGGCCTGACCATGCTCGACGCGCCGATTTCCGGCAGTCCGGTCACGCTGGCGCAGGGCAACGCCGCGCTCATGGTGGGCGGCGACAAGGCGGCGTTCGAGCGGATCGAGCCGGTGCTGCGCGCCATCGGTCCGAAGGTGACCTATATCGGCGGCAGCGGATTGGCGGTGCAGATGAAGATCGCCGTCAACCTGCTGCTGATGGTGGAAGTGATCGCCTTCGGCGAGGCCGTTGCGCTGGCGGAGAAAGGTGGTGTCGCGCGCGAGATCGCCGTCGATGCGATCCTCAAGAGCGTTGCCGCCGCGCCGGTGCTGGGCTATCGCGGCCCGTTCATTCTCGAGGGAAAGATGCCGGCCGTACCGCTCGCCGACGTCACGCTGCAGCAGAAGGACATGCTGCTCGCGCTCGAGCTCGGCCGCAAGCTCGGCAGCCCGGTGCCGCTCGCGGCCGCCGCCAACGAAATGATGAATGCCTGCCGCGGCCTCGGCCTCGACCATCGCGATTTCGTCACCGCGCACGAGGTCTATCGCCGCCTGGGAGGCCAGGCGTAGTGTTTCGAACGGGAGCCCAGTCATGACTGCTCTCGCTCTCGCGCTGCATATACTCGGTGCCGTCGTCTGGGTCGGCGGCATGTTCGCGATCTACGTCTGCCTGCGGCCGGCGCTCGGCGCGCTTGAGCCGCCACAACGCTTTCGGCTGATGCGGGTCACCTTTCAGAAATTCTTTCCATGGGTTTGGATAGCAATCTTGCTGCTGCTCGCCAGCGGTTACTGGATGCTTTTCACGACCTTTGGCGGCTTTGCCGGTGCTGGTCTTCACATCCATCTCATGCAGACGATGGGCTGGGTGATGATCGCGCTGTTTGTCTGGTTGTTCCACGGACCGTGGCTGGCGTTCAAACGGGCTGTTGACGTCGAGGACTGGCCGAGCGCCGGCGCCCGCCTCAACCGGATCCGCCAGATCATCGCCGTCAATCTGCCGCTCGGCCTGCTCGTGGTCGTCATCGGCGCCAGTGGGCGCTACTGGGGCTAACTCTCAGTCGGAACCCACGTCCCTAGTATTGCGATTGGCGAGCTAATTTGTTGCCGTCGCGGAGGCACTAGCTGCCCTTTAACGGCTGGCCCTGCCGGTCAACCTCGCAACCGCAATTCGGGCAGGTCCAGCCGCCCCACAGGGCCTGTTTCAACGAGGTCGGCGTGCGATACCGCGGCAGTTCGGCCGCGCAACGCGGGCATGTCTTGCGACCCGCTCCAGCAATCATCAGAGCGCCGATGACGCCTCCGATAGCGCCACCGATGGCACCTCCCGAGGCCGGAAATCCCGCGAGATCGGCAAGCGCGGCAACGATCGCAACGGCGGCCGCGACGCCGAGTGCTAGGAATGCAAACCTGACCACGAATTTGCCCTTAGCTTAAGGAGATCGAATTGCTTTCGCCCCTTCCAACAAGGCCAAAGTTGGATTGAAGCATATAGAATTGGCAGAGATCAGTCAGTGGCCCGGACGGTTACAAGTGTAGACAGCGATATGCACCCGCCGTAGCCTATAGCGGGCTAAAGGCGTCACACCTCCGACTTCCCCCCCGTGAACGTCGTTAGTCCAGAGCCCCGACCGTCCCCAGGCCGGGGCTCGCTGTTTTGGCGACGATATCGCGCGGCATTCGCCCAGTCGCCGCGCCGGCTCATGAATTGATTGGGCGCAGGTGCGAGCCACGAGATTGGGAGAGCAATGGTGAAGCGAGCTGTTCGAAAGACCAAACGAAAGGCGATCTCGCCGGGCAGGGCCGCAGCACCCGCGAAAATGTATCGCACCAATATACGCGAGGTGCCGAAGGTCGCGGGCCTCAAACGCAAGGACGGCTGGGTCGACATGCAAGTGCAGTTCCTGATCGACAAAAAATCCGCCGGTGCCGATCATGTGGTCGGGTGGACCGTGCTCAAACCGGGGGCGCGCCACGAGCGGCACCGGCATCATAACTGCGATGAGTTCTTCGTCGTGCTCAAAGGCCATGGCCACATCTACACCGATCGAGGCGAGGTGGCGTCGGTCGAAGGCGACGTCGTGTATTCGCCCCGCGACTGCTGGCACGGCTTCAACAACACCTCGGACGAGGACGTGGTGTTGGTGTGGGGCTGGATGGGCGCCGGCTCGATCGAGGCCTCGGGCTACGAAGCCGATCCAGGACAACATTAGGCCGCCATGACGATGATCGCTGCGAGGCTGATGAGTAATGCGCAATCGTGCCGCGACCTCGGTGCGCTCCCTCTCCCATAGGGAGAGGGATGGGGTGAGGGGTTACGATCTCTCGGGTAAGCCTGTGACCCCTCACCCCAACCCTCTCCCCCAAACGGGGAGAGGGAGCCCACTGAGCTCGTGGCTGGAAGTGGAGATGCGATGAAGCTTTGGGAGGATGCGCGCGTTGCGCGCGGCATGCGGGCGCAGCTCGAGCTGCGGCGCAAGCGTCTCGAGGCCGGCGATGCTGCGTTGGGCTGGAAGGTGGGGTTCGCCGCGCCCGAGATGCTCAAGCGGCTTGAAATCAACGGACCGCTGGTGGGCTTCCTGACGCGCAAGGCGCTCGTTCATTCCGGAGCCAACGTATCGCTCGCCGGCTGGGCCAGGCCCGTGGCGGAGCCGGAAATCGCCGTGCACATCGGCCGCGACGTTTTGGCAGGCGCCGACCATGCCACCGCCAAAGCCGCGATCGCCGGCCTCTCGCCGGCGATCGAGATCGTCGATGTCGCGGAACCGCCCGAGGATCCGGAGCGCATCCTGCGCGGCAACATCTATCAGCGGCATGTCGTG
>DASQXF010000164.1:0-2089 GCA_035639895.1 Xanthobacteraceae bacterium | reverse complement strand
CCTGCCCTACGGGGCGCTGCTCAACGCGGCGTTCTCGCGCGTCGCCTCGCAGTTCATCTGGTTCGACAACTTCACCTTCCACAACATCGATTTCGTGTTCTTCCAGCTCTCCGCCACCAAGCTCGCGGTGAAGAACACGTTCATCCTCGGCATGCTCTCGGCCACCATCGGCACCATTCTGGCGGTGGTGATCAGCTATGTGACCTCGCGCAAGGCGATTGCGGGCCACCGCGCGCTCGGTTTTCTGGCCACCGCGCCGGTGGCGATCCCGGGCATCGTGCTTGGCGTCGGGCTGTTCCTGAGCTATGCGCGTCCGCCGTTCGTGCTCTACGGCACCTTGTGGATCCTGCTGCTCGCCTTCCTCACGCTCGCCATGCCCGCCGCCTACCAGCAGATGCAGTCGGCGTTCCGCTCGGTGCACTCCGATCTCGAGGAGGCCGGGCGCATCCTTGGTGCCACGAGACTGCGCACGCTGCGCGACATCACGGCACCGCTGCTGCGCACCAGCGTGATTGCGACCTGGTGCTTCATCTTCGTCGGTGTGATGCGCGAGCTCTCCGCCGCGGTCATCCTGTTCACGTCAGAGACCAAGGTGATCTCGGTGCTCATCTTCGACCTCAACGAGTCGGGCGATCTCGGCGCCATTTCCGTGCTCGGCCTGATCATGCTCGCCATCACCTTTGCCGTCGTCATCGCGGTCAACCGGATCCCCGGCTTTGGCGCGGCCCGTCTACGCAACGCCTGATGACTCAATGAGATGACACTCAATCGGCCTCATGCTGAGGAGCCCGCGAAGCGGACGTCTCGAAGCATGGGGCCGCCCCCATCCTTCGAGACGCTCGGGCTTTGCCCTCGCTCCTCAGGATGAGGGCGGAGCATGAGCGTGCATGCATACTGAGCTTCCCCCCAGACGTTCGTGGGCCGAGATGTCCCTGCGCTTGCACCAAAATCGAGGATCACAATGACCCAGGAGCTTTCCGGTCGCGTCGCCATTGTCACCGGCGCCGGGCGCAATATTGGACGGGCCATCGCGCTGGCGCTCGCCGAAAGCGGGGCGGCGGTCGTGGTCAATGCCCGCTCGAACCTGCGTGAGGCCGAAGCGGTCGCGGGCGAGATCGGGCGCACAGGCGGCAAGGCGCTCGCCGTCACCGCCGATGTCGTCGATGCGGGCGCGGTCGGGAAAATGATCGATGCCGCGGCCGCCCGCTTCGGCCGCATCGACATCCTCGTCAACAACGCCGCGGTGCGCGCCGAGCAGCCGCTCGAAACCATGACGCTTGCGGACTGGCGCGCGGTCATCGGCGTCATCCTCGACGGCGCGTTCAACTGCGTCAAAGCGTGCCTGCCCCATCTCAAAGAGAGCGGCGGCGGCGCGATCGTCAATATCGGCGGTCTCTCCGCCCACACCGGCGCCGCGCATCGCCCGCACGTGGTGACGGCCAAGGCCGGGCTCGTCGGCTTTACCCGCGCGTTGGCGCACGAGCTCGCGCCCGACAAAATCCGGGTGAACACGGTGACGCCCGGCCTGATGGCGACGCCGCGGCCGGCCGGACAACCTGCGCCGCAGCATCACGCGCTGGTTCGCTCGCTCGCCGGCCGGCGCGGTGAGCCCTCCGACATCGCCGCGACCGTGCGTTTTCTGTGCGGGCCGGGGGCGAGTTTCATCACCGGGCAGAACATCCAGGTGAACGGCGGGACGTTCTTGGGGTAGCCGCTCCTCGCGCTTGCGAGCAAATCGAACGTCGCCTTCCGTCGGTGGGAGGGTCGACATCCGAACAACGCAACAACGCTGAGCGAGAGCGAGATGCCAACGGTTCTGCGGCGGGGTCCTTATCGCGCTTTCTTCTATTCCAATGAAGGAGATGAGCCCGCCCATATCCACGTTCGTGCCGGCAGCAAAGAGGTCAAATTCTGGCTGCACGATCTCACGGTGGCAGTCAATATGGGGTTTCCCGCGCACGAACTCGGCGATATCATCCGCCACCTTCGATCAAATCGCGAGCAGCTCTTGGCGGCCTGGAATGACTACTTTGGAAATTGACGTTGGCGACCTCCACGCCCGCGCGGTTGAGTTCACCGCGACCGAGCT
>DASQXF010000163.1:0-6592 GCA_035639895.1 Xanthobacteraceae bacterium | reverse complement strand
TTTCGCCCATTGCTCGTCCTCGGCGAGGATATTGCCTTCCTCGGTGGAGGCAAAGCCGCATTGCGGCGAGAGACAGAACTGCTCGAGCGGAGCAAATTTGCCCGCTTCGTCGATGCGGCGTTTTATATCGTCCTTCTTCTCGAGCGTGCCGCTCTTGGAGGTGACGAGGCCGAGCACCACGACCTTGTTGCCTTTCGGCAAGAAGCGCAGCGGCTCGAATCCGCCGGCGCGCTCGGTATCGTACTCAAGGAAGTAACCGTCATAGTTGACTTTGCCCAGCAACGTCTCCGCCACCGGCTCGTAGCCGCCCTCCGAGATCCAGGTCGAACGGAAATTGCCGCGGCAGACATGGGTGGTGATGGTCATGTCGGCAGGCTTGGCTTCGAGCGCGGTGTTGATCACCCGCGCGTAGATGCCCTGGAGTTGATCGACATTGGACATGCGCTCGCGTGCCTTGCGCAGTTCCTCCTGCGAGCAAAGATACGCCCACACCGTGTCGTCGAATTGCAGATAGCGGCAGCCGGCGTCGTAAAATGCCTTCACCGCTTGCTTATAGGCATTGCCGACATCTTGGAAGAATTGATCGAGATCGGGATAGACGCTCTTGTTGATGCCGTCCTTTGGCAAACGAAAATGCAAAACCGGCGGCGCGGGGATGGTCATCTTCGGCGTGACCTTGGTGTGCGCCTTGAGAAATTTGAAGTGCTCCAGCATCGGATGGTTGGAGAAGCCGACCTTGCCTGCGACGCGCAGCTCTTGCGCCTTGGTCTGCACGCCACGGAATTGGATCCCCTGCGCGGCGTCGTGGATTTGGACGCCGTCGAGCGCGCCGAGAAAGTCGAAGTGCCACCAGGAACGGCGGAATTCGCCGTCGGTCGCAAGCTGGAGCCCGAGCTCCTCCTGCTTTTTGACGATCTTCTCGATCTCGCGGTCCTCGACGGATTTGAGCTCGGCCGCGGTGATGGCGCCCGTTTCGCGCTTGGCGCGCGCTTCCTTGAGCGCTGCGGGCCGCAAGAAGCTGCCGACATGGTCGGCGCGAAACGGCGGTTTGGTCCTCTTCATCGATCCGCTCCTTGGGACGATTTAGCGCGAGCAAAGGCACGCCAGCCACGGCGTCGTCAACCACAAAACAACGGGCAGATTGTCTCGTGCTAGCGTGGGACGCGTCCCATCAGGCCGGGAGGACGCCGCGACGGGGCTCAACTTCTCCCCTTGCGGCGGGAGCCGGCGGCGGTGACGCCGAGATAGGTTTCCAGCACCGCGCGATCGCCGGCGAGCTCGGCGCTCGTCCCCTCGTGGACCACCGCGCCGCGCTCGATGATCGCCACCCGATCGGTCACGCCGAGCACCTTCTGGGCATTCTGCTCGACCAAGATCGCCGACATGCCTTCATCGCGGATAATGCGCCGCAGCGCCAGCAACAGCTCCTCGACCAGGATCGGGGCGAGCCCCTCGAGCGGCTCGTCGAGCAGCATCAGGCGCGGATTGAGGATCAAGGCGCGGCCGACGGCGAGCATCTGCTGCTCGCCTCCCGAGAGCTGATTGCCGAGATTGCGCCGGCGTTCGCTGAGCCGCGGAAACAGCTCGTAGATGCGTTGCGCGGTCCACGGGCCGGGCCGCGCGACAGCGCTGAGGTTTTCCTCCACCGTGAGCGATTTGAATATGTTGCGCTCCTGCGGCACCCAGCCGATGCCGGCATGCGCACGCTGGTCCGGGCGCAGAGGGGTGATATCGCGGCCATCGAGACCGATACGGCCGGAGATAAAGCGCGTCACGCCGACGATCGAGTTGATCAACGTGGTCTTGCCCATTCCGTTGCGGCCCAGCAGGGCGAGCGATTGGCCCTCGGCAAGGGCGAGCGAAATTGCGTTGAGCACGACCGCTTCGCCGTAACCGGCGCTCAGCCGCTCGATGGTCAACAATTCAGGCATCGAGCGACTCGCCCAAATAGACCGCCTTGACGCGGGGATCGCGCGCAACGTCCTCGGGCCGCCCGTCAACAAACAAGGCCCCATTCACCAGCACCGAGATGCGATCGGCAAACGAGAACACGATGTCCATATCGTGCTCGATCAGCAGCACGCTCACGTCGGCCGGCAACGCCGCGACCGTCGCCAGGATCTCGTGTCGTTCGTCTTCGGGTACGCCCGCCGCGGGCTCGTCGAGAAGCAGCACCCGCGGACGGCAGGCGATGGCGAGCGCGATCTCGAGCAGCCGTTGCTTGCCATAAGGAAGGTTGCCCGCACGCTCGTACATGACGTCGGTGAGGTGGAAACGCGTGAGGATTTCGACGATTTCGTCCACCACAAGGGGGTTGGTGCCGACGAGACGCCACCATTGGTCGCCCGAACCCAGCCGTTCGGAGATGGCTAGTCCGACGCTCTCCAGTGGCGTGAGGTCGAGGAACAGCTGGTTGATTTGAAAGGTGCGGGCGAGCCCGCGCTGCACCCGCTTGTAGGCCTCAAGCGCGGTAATGTCCTGCTCCTCGAGCAGGATGCGCCCGGCAGAAGGCCGCAGCACGCCGGTGAGCAGGTTGATCACCGTCGTTTTCCCGGCACCGTTCGGTCCGATCAGCGCGTGGCGGGCCCCTTTTTCGATCTTGAGCGAGACGCCGGCGACGGCGGCGATGCCGCCGAAATGCTTCTCCAAACCCACGGTTTCGAGCACGGTGGGCATAGGTCAGCGTCCTTGTCCGGGCACCTTTTCCCCGCGCCTGCCCGCAAGCGGGGGAGGATAGGGAGAGGGTGCGGCGCCTGGCGCAAAGCGGCGCGTAATGCGCTCGGCAAGGACGCGCGCAGCCGATGTCCATCGCCCGATGCGATTGCGCCCGATGAGCACGATCAGGACCAGCACGAGGCCGATCCAGAACTGCCAGTACTGGGGGGTCAGATTGGCGATCCAGTCCTGCATTAGCTTGAAGATCACCGCGCCGATCAGCCCGCCGTAGAGGTAGCCGGTCCCGCCGATGATCAGCACCAGCAAAAGATCGGCCGAGCGTTCGAAAGAAAATACATCGAGTGAAGCGAAGGAAGTGGTCTGCGCCAGGAGGGCGCCGGCAATCCCGGCGTAGAACGCGGCTATCGTGTAGATGGCCACCAGACGCGCGTTCACGGAGATACTGATCGAGGAGGCGCGCAGCGGATTGCCTTTCACCGCCCGCAACGAGAGGCCGAAGGGGGAATAAACCACGCGCCGCGCCAGCAGGAAAAGAACGAACAGAACGATCAAGCAGTACACATAGGCCACGTGCCCGAAAATATCGAACTCGAACATGCCGAGAATGGGCCCCACCATCACGCCTTGGAGACCGTCGGCGCCGCCGGTGATCTCGGGAATCTGGTTGGCGATCTCGCGCATGATGAGCGCAACGCCGAGCGTCACCATCAGGCGCGTAAGGTCGGAGCCGCGCAGAACGAGGAAGCTCGTCGCGAATCCGAGCACGGCGGCGCACAGGCCGGACACGATCAACGCGAGCACCGGCTCGCTGATGATGGCATGCTTGGCCAAGAGCGCCGCTACGTAGGAACCCAGGCCGAAGAAGGCAGCATGGCCGAGCGATATGATGCCGGCATAGCCGAGGATGAGGTCGAGCGAGAGCGCGAACAGACCAAGCCAAGCGATCTCGGTCAGGATGAGATGCCGCCCGGGCAGCAAGAATACGCTCGCCAGGGCCGCCAGCCAGAAAACATATTCAAACGGCCGCCAGCGGGCGCGGGTCGCGAGGCGCCGGGTAACGTCTGCGACGAGCGGCGACGGCGCGTCGACCATCGCCGTTACCTACCCGCAGCGCGGGCAAACAAGCCCTGCGGGCGCAACAGCAGAACAATGATCATGATGGTGTAGATCACGAACGCCCCGAATTTGGGGACATAATACTTGCCGGCCACATCGGCGATGCCGATCACTAGGGAGGCGGCGAATGGGCCGGTGATGCTCGAGGTGCCGCCGACCGTCACCACGATCAGGAAATAGACCATGTATTTGAGCGGAAAGGTCGGATCGAGTCCGAGAATCTCCGCGCCGAGCGCGCCGCCGAGGCCGGCGAGACCCGACCCGAACGCGAAGGTCAACGAAAACACCGCATTGACATTGATGCCCAAGCCGCGGGCGACACGCGCATCATCGACGGAGGCGCGCAGCCGGCTGCCGAACCGGGTGCTGGACAGGATGAGCTGCAGTGCGAGCGTGAGCAGGCCGCAGATGACGATGATCAGCAGGCGATAACGTCCGATGCCGATGCCGAAGATCTCGAAACGGCCCTGCAGTACGCTCGGAATGTCGATGAAGACTTGCTGCGACCCCATCACGTAATCGACGGCCGCGACCGACATGAAGACGAGGCCGATGGTGAACAGAACTTGGTCGAGATGGCTCCTGCCGTAGACGTGCACATAGAGCGTTCGCTCAAACAGCACGCCGATGAGCGCGGTGGCGAAGAAGGCGATGACGAGCCCGGCGGAGAACGGCAGGCCGGCACGGTTGACCAGGACGAGGGTGATGTAGCCGCCGGCCATGGCGAAGGCGCCATGGGCGAGATTGACGAAGTTCATCAATCCGAGCGTCACCGAAAGCCCGCATGCCAGCACGAACAGCAGCATGCCGTAGGCGATCCCGTCGAACAAAATGGTCAGCATGGTCGCCGTCCTCCCCCGTCGACCGGTGACATACTGACCGCGGCGCGGGGAGCGATGCAAGGCCGCTCCCGGCCGCCGCCGAGATCATTTGAGCCGCAGCAAGGCAGGTCGCGCGCCTTGAAGCGCGCGCGACCGGCTGGTTACTTCTTCATCTTCAACGGGTCTTTGACGGCGTCGAAAGTCGCAAACTCCACGTTATAGAGCTCGCCGTCGACCTTCTGGACTTTGCCGATATAGATGTTCTGGACGATGTCCCGCGTTTCCGGATCGATGGAAATCGGTCCGCGCGGGCTTTCCCATTTCATGCCTTTCATCGCATCGACCAACGTTGCGCCGTCGGTCTTGCCTTGGGTCTTCTTGAGCGCCTCGTACATCAGGTGCATGCCGTCGTAGCCGCCGAGCGAGATGAAGTTCGGCCGATATCCGTTCGCCTTCTTGAAGGCGGCGACGTACTCCTTGTTGGTCGGCGAATTGTGTAGGGCGGAATAGATGCCGGCGGTGACCACGCCGAGCATGGAGTCGCCCATCCCGGGCAGATCATTGTCGTCGACGATGTCGCCGGGGCCGATCAGCTTGATGCCGGCCTTGTCGAGCCCGCGCTCCGCGAACTGCTTGGCGAAGGTCCCGGCTTGGCTCGCGGGCACGAACACGAACAGCGTATCAGGATTGGCATCGCGCGCGCGCTGCAGGAACGGCGCGAAATCGGGATTGGCGAGCGGGACCTTGATGGTCTCGACGATCTGCCCGCCGGCCTTGGTGAAGGCCTCGGTGAAAACCGCGGTCGCCTCTGCGCCCGGCGCCCAGTCCGATTGGACGATGGCGACCTTCTTGCTGCCGTTCTTGGCCGCCCATTCCGCGATGATCCCGGATTGCTGGCCGAGCGTGAAGCTCGTGCGCACCATGTAGGGGTTGTTGGGATTGATCACCCCCGAGGTGCCCGACACCATGACGACGTTCGCCGTCTTGCCCTGGGTCGAGAGCGGGCCGATGGCCATGGCGCTCGGGGTGATTCCCGAGCCGATGATGGCGACCTTCTCGTTGACGATCAGCTCCTGCGCCAGCCGCTTCGAGTTGTCGGGAACGCCGCCATCGTCCTTGATGATGAGGTCGATCTTCTTGCCGGCGACATTGGCGCCGTTCTTGTCCATATAGGCTTTGATGCCGGCCTGGACCTGCTTGCCCACCGGCGCGAGCCCGCCGGTGAGCGGCAGCACGACGCCGACTTTGACGTCCTGCGCCAAGGCGCCGGTCGAGGCCAGGGTGCCCGCCGCCAACGCAATTCCAATGATACGCAGCATGAGGTTTCCTCTCCGTAGGTCGATTTGCGGCAATCTATATCGGAACCGGCCGCCGGTCATGGCACAAAAAATGGATTCTTCGTAATCGTGCGACAAGTCCACGCAGCCCCATCTGACAATCAGCCCCATCTGACAAATCGTGCCCGCCAGACCCGTCATGCGCGGGCAGAAGCCCGTCGAAGACGCGCGTGAACGCGCTTATGACCCGCGCATCCATCTCCTTTGAAAAGCTCTTTACGAAGCTTTGACGGATTACCGGGTCAAGCCCGGCAATGACGACCTGATGACGGACCGTGCTAGGCGTGCGCCTTGCGCTGCGGATCGACGATCTGCTCGAGCTTGCCGAGCACGCGCATGCAGGGAAGCAGCTGCGCCAGGCTAGCGTTCGGCTCGCGCTTCTCCGTGATCGCGGCGATGAACTCGCGGTCCTCGAGCTCGATGCCGTCCATCGACACGTCCACCTGCGACAGGTCGATCTTGTTGTCCTTGCCGTCGCTGAGGTCGTCGTAGAAGGCCTTGTAGGTGCCGTTGTCGCAGATATAGCGGAAGAACGAGCCGAGCGGCCCGTCGTTGTTGAACGACAGCGAGAATGTGAGGATCGCGCCCGACGGCACCTTCGCCGCGATGCCCATGTCCATGGCAATGCCGAGCTGCGGGTGG
>DASQXF010000162.1:0-4517 GCA_035639895.1 Xanthobacteraceae bacterium | reverse complement strand
ACCATGATGGCGCTTGCGGACTTCGCCATGTACGTGGCGGTCCTCGCCGCGATCGGTCCCGTGCCGCTCGCCGTGACGATCAACCTCAATATTAACTTCTTGCGCAGGCCCGCGCCGCGCGATCTCGTCGCCGAGGCGCGGCTTCTTAAGCTCGGCAAGCGCCTCGCGATGGGCGAGATCACCATCTGCTCGGAAGGGCAAAGCGGACCTGTCGCCCACGCGACGTCGACTTATTCGATCCCGACCAATGGGATTAACGGTATTATAGAACCATGATCCCAAGCCATTGAGCAGATGGCACATAATTAAACGCGGCGTTGACCGGGCAGGTTGCCAGTGTTATGAGCCGGCCGACATCCGTTCGCCGAGCATTGGAACGCTGCGTCATGAAAACCTTTTCGGCCAAGCCTGGAGAGATCGACAAGAAGTGGATCGTGATCGACGCCAGCGGCCTGGTCGTCGGAAGATTGGCCAGCATCGTGGCAATGCGGCTGCGCGGCAAGCACAAGGCGACCTATACCCCGCATGTTGACGACGGCGACAATGTCATCGTGGTCAATGCCGAAAAGGTCCTGCTCACCGGCAAAAAGCGCGAGAACAAGGTCTACCGGCATCACACCGGCTATATCGGCGGCGTCAAAGAGCGCACTGCGCGTTCGATCCTCGAGGGTAAGTTTCCCGAGCGGATCGTGGAGAAAGCGGTCGAGCGCATGCTGCCACGCGGTCCGTTGGGGCGTGTGCAGCTCGGTAACCTGCGGGTCTATGCCGGTTCCTCGCATCCGCACGCGGCGCAGAACCCCGAACCGCTCGATGTCGCCGCCATGAACCGCAAAAACACGAGGAGCGCATGACCATGGCCGAAACCATGCAGTCGCTCGATCAGCTCTCCGCGCTCAAGCCTGCGGCCGCCCCCGAGCCGCCGAAATACGTGCAAAAACTCGACAAGCAGGGACGGGCTTATGCCACCGGCAAGCGCAAAGACGCGGTGGCGCGGGTTTGGGTCAAGCCAGGCGCCGGCAGAATCGTCATCAATACGCGCGACGTCGAGATCTATTTCGCGCGCCCGGTGCTGCGCATGCTGATCCAGCAGCCGTTGGTGGCCACCAACCGCGCCGGCCAATACGACGTCACTTGCACGGTTTCGGGTGGCGGCTTGTCGGGGCAGGCCGGCGCCGTGCGCCATGGCCTCTCCAAGGCGCTGATGAACTATGAGCCTGACCTGCGCGGCGCGCTAAAACGCGGCGGCTTTCTCACCCGCGATCCGCGCGTGGTCGAGCGCAAAAAATACGGCAGGGCCAAGGCCAGGCGTTCGTTCCAGTTCTCGAAACGCTAGCGCATTTCTGTCCCGCTCGTCCCCTCCGTCGTCATTCCTGCCCGTCGTCCCGGCGACCCCCGCGACAGCAGAAGTGCGTTTACGCGCGTCTATGACGCGCTATGCGTCGCGGGAATACTGTTGCGGGACGGGACAACGAATGGTTGGGTCGCGCGAAGTCAAAAACAGAGGGCGCCGAACGGCGCCCTCTTTTAGATGCATCGCGAGTGCGTGGTGGGAGGGCGCTAAGCGGAATAATACATTTCGAACTCGACTGGATGCGGCGTGTGCTCGAAGCGGATGACCTCGGTCATCTTCAGATCGATGTAGCTGTCGATGAAGTCATCGTCGAAAACGCCGCCCGCTTTGAGGAAGGCGCGGTCCTTGTCGAGATATCCGAGCGCCTCGCGCAGCGAGCCGCACACGGTGGGGATTTGCTTGAGCTCCGCCGGCGGCAGATCGTACAGATCCTTGTCGATCGGGGAGCCTGGATTGAGCTTGTTCTTGATGCCGTCAAGTCCCGCCAACAGCATGGCGGCGAATCCCAGATAGGGATTGCAGAGCGGATCCGGAAAGCGAACCTCGACACGTCGGCCATTCGGCGAGGAGGCGAGCGGGATTCGACACGAGGCCGAGCGGTTGCGCACCGAGTAGGCCAGCAACACCGGCGCTTCGAAACCGGGCACCAATCGTTTGTATGAATTGGTCGTAGGATTGGTGAACGCGTTGATCGTACGCGCGTGCGTGATAATGCCGGCGATGTAATGCAGCGCCGTTTCGGATAGATCGGCATATTTGTTGCCGGCAAAAGTCGGCTTGCCATCCTTCCAGATCGACTGATGGCAATGCATTCCCGAACCATTGTCACCGTAGATCGGCTTGGGCATGAAGGTTACGGTCTTGCCGTAAATCTGCGCGACCTGCTGGATGCAATATTTGTAGATCTGCATCTGGTCGGCCATTTTCACCATTGGGGAGAATTTCATCCCGAGCTCGTGCTGCGCGGAGCCGACTTCGTGATGATGTTTCTCGACCTTGACGCCCATGCGCGCCATGGCGCCGAGCATTTCCGAGCGCATGTCTTGCGCGGTGTCCAGCGGTGGCACCGGGAAATAGCCCTTTTTGAATCCGATGTGATGGCCGAGATTGCCGCCTTCGTAGTCCGTGTCCGAGTTGGTCGGGAATTCCACCGAGTCGAGCTTGAACCCGGTGTTGTACGGCAGTGCCGCGTATTTGACGTCGTCGAAGATGAAGAACTCGGCTTCCGGTCCGAAGAATATCGTGTCACCGACACCCATCGATTTGACAAGTCCTTCGGCCTTCTTGGCGATCGAGCGGGGGTCGCGATTGTAGGGCTCGCCGGTTAGCGGCTCGAGCGTATCGCAAACCAGGACTAGCGTTGTTTCTGCGTAGAATGGATCGATGCAGGCGCTCTCCGGGTCGGGCATAAGCTGCATGTCGGATTCATGGATCGCCTTCCAGCCAGCAATCGAGGAGCCGTCGAACATGATGCCTTCGCTGAAGGTGTCTTCGTCGACGGTCGAAATGTCGACCGTGACGTGCTGCCATTTGCCGCGCGGGTCCGTGAAGCGCAGATCGGCGTACTTTACGTCGTTGTCCTTGATCAATTTCATCACGTCTTTAGCGGTCGTCATGGAGCGAATACCCTTTCGTCTGCTGGTCGTAGGGTCCGGAGGCTAGTGGTGATGCCGGTTCAGATGGCGTCCAATCCGGATTCGCCGGTTCTGATCCGGATTGCTTCTTCGATGTTGGAGACGAAGATTTTGCCGTCGCCGATCCGCCCGGTCTGGGCGGCACGACGGATCGCCTCGATGGCTTTTTCGACCATGTCGTCGCCGAGCACAATCTCGATCTTCACCTTGGGGAGAAAATCGACAACGTATTCGGCTCCGCGATAAAGCTCGGTGTGCCCTTTCTGGCGTCCAAACCCCTTGGCTTCCGTGACGGTAATCCCCTGCAGTCCGACCTCCTGCAGCGCCTCCTTCACCTCGTCGAGCTTGAAGGGCTTGATAACCGCCTCGATCTTCTTCATCGCGTTTCCTTCCCCCTGGCCGGCGGCGGCAGAAGCCGGCGTGGCTGCGCCAACGGTTAGCAGGGTCCATGCCAAGCCCAGCGAAGGCTAAAAAGCGGCTGTCGATCAGCCGTTTAATGGACGTGCACAGCGCAGCTCCGGTCGCCGCCGAGAAAGCCCGGATTAGAATTTGAGCAATTTGCCTATTTTATGATCATTACTGCGTATCCTGCGCTATGACCGAAGGAATTGGCGCGGAGTCGCGCACGCTCCCGGGGAGCATTACTCTCGCCGGCATGATCGAGTTGCTCACCACCGCCGAGATGGCTGAGGCCGACCGCCGCACCATTGCAAGCGGGGTCGCCGGCATCGAGCTTATGGAAAACGCTGGCCGGGCCGTGGCTGATGCCGTCGCGGCGCGCCATCCGCCGGGCTTGCCCATCGCAGTGGTCGCTGGACCCGGCAACAACGGGGGCGACGGCTTTGTCGCCGCTCGCATCCTCGGCGAGCGCGGATATCGGGTGCGGACCCTACTGGTGGGCGAAGCCAAACGGCTCAAGGGCGATGCGGCGGTCGCGGCGCAGCGCTGGCCGGGCCCCACGATGCCGGCGGCGCCGGCGGCCGTGACGGCGGCCGACGTCGTTATCGACGCGTTGTTCGGCGCCGGCCTCGACCGGCCCGTCGAGGGCGCGGCGCGTGCCATGATCGAGGCCATGCACGCGGCATCGTCGGTCTATGCGATCGATCTGCCGAGCGGGATCAACGGCACGACCGGCGCTGTAATGGGCGTCGCCGTTGCGGCCCAAGAGACCATAACGTTTTTCCGCCGCAAGATGGGGCATGTGTTGTTACCCGGGCGGCTTCACTGCGGAAACATCCGCATCGCCGACATCGGAATTCCGGCGCGTGTGCTCGATGACATGCACCCGCGCGCCTGGATCAACGCGCCGGAGCTTTGGAGCAAATGTTTTCCCATGCCGCGGGTGGACAGCCACAAATACGCCCGCGGACATGCGGTCGTGGTCTCTGGTGGTCCCACTTCGACCGGTGCGGCGCGGCTTGCCGCGCGCGGCGCTTTGCGGGCAGGCGCGGGCCTCGTCACCATTGCCACACCGCGCGACGCATTGGCGATCAATGCGGCGGCGAGCCTCGCGGTCATGGTGCGGCCGGTCG
>DASQXF010000161.1:0-4892 GCA_035639895.1 Xanthobacteraceae bacterium | reverse complement strand
CGGGTCGACCACGGCCATTCTGGTGAACCTGCCGGGCGAGACATCGTCGGTGGTCACCTGCATCGACGGGCACCAGATGGCGCGGCAAGGGCGGGCCGGCGCTGCGCTGGCGGTGGCGGCGCTCGCCTCGTTCTTCGCCGGCTGCGTCGCGACCATGCTGATCGCTACCTTTGCGCCGCCGCTCGCCAAGGTCGGCCAGTCATTCGGCGCGCCTGAATATTTCTCCCTGATGGTGCTCGGTCTGATCGCCGCAGTGGTGCTCGCCCACGGCTCGGTGATCAAGGCCATTGCGATGATCGTGCTCGGCCTGCTGTTCGGTTTGGTCGGCACCGACGGCAATACGGGCGGGACGCGCTTCACCTTCGGCATCACCGAACTGACCGACGGGATCGACATCGCCACCCTCGCCATCGGGATTTTCGGCCTTGGCGAGATCATCACCAATCTGACGCAGCCGCAGGAAAGGCGTGCCCTCGTTGCGAAGAAAATCACCCGGCTGTGGCCGACCCGCGAAGACTTCCACCGCGCCTGGCCCGCAGTGTTGCGCGGCACCGCGCTCGGCTCCATCCTCGGCGTGCTTCCCGGCGGCGGTGCCACCTTGAGCGCGTTCGCCGCTTACGCACTCGAGAAACGGTCCTCGAAGAACCCCGCGCAATTCGGCCACGGCGCGGTGGAGGGCGTCGCCGGGCCCGAGTCCGCCAATAATGCCGGTGCGCAGACCTCGTTCATTCCCATGCTGACCTTGGGCATTCCGGGCAACGCGGTCATGGCGCTGATGATCGGCGCGCTCACCATCCATGGCATCCAGCCCGGTCCGCAGATCATGAGCGAACGTCCGCTCATGTTCTGGGGCATGATTGCCAGCATGTGGATCGGCAACCTGATGCTGGTGATCATCAACCTGCCGCTCATCGGCATGTGGGTTCAGCTGCTCAAGGTGCCGTACCGCTTCCTCTACCTCGCGATTCTCTTGTTCTGCGGCATCGGCGTCTACACCGTGAGCAACAGCGCGGCGGCGGTGCTGCTGGCGGCGTTCTTCGGCGTGCTCGGCTACGTCTTCACGCGACTCGAATGCGAGGCGGCGCCGATGATCCTTGGCTTCGTGCTGGGTCCGCTGATGGAGGAGAATCTTCGGCGCGCCATGCGAATTTCGAGCGGCGATCCGGCGATCTTCATTGAGCGGCCGATCAGTCTCGGTTTGCTGATCGCAGCACTCGCGCTCTGCGTGCTGGTGGCGCTGCCGGCTATCCGCAGCAAGCGGGAAGAGGCGTTTCAGGAATAGCCATCCTAGTCGCCCTGCCGCCCGCGTCCTGCGCCGCGGTGATGCCGGGCACGACCTCGACGATGCAGTCGCCTAGCGCCTTGAAAGACTGGTCAGGGCTGGCTCGCCGGTGCAGTCCGACGGTCGGCCGCGTAGCGACGCTTGGGTAACTTGGCAGGCTCGGCGCTCGCGGCGGGAATGAAGATCTTCTGCAGCACTTGCCGTTGCACCGGCTTCTTGATGATCGGAATGTATCCGAATCGGTTGTCGATGCTTTCGACGCCGTAGCCGGTGATGAAGACGAACGGAATTTTTCGCGCCGCCAGCACGTCGGCAACCGGATAGACGAATTCGCCGCCGAGATTGACGTCGATGATGCCGGCGTCGATGTCCTCGTGCACGGCGGCCACCATGGCCTCGTCGAGGCGGCTGAACGGGCCAATAATTGAAAAGCCGAGCTCGCTCAGGATGTCCTTCATCATCATCGCGACCAGGATCTCGTCTTCCACCAGCAGGACGCGGTTGCCGGTCTGCAGCCGAAGCGGAAGATGACAGCGGTCCTCCCCCAGCCTCCAATGCGCGCCGGGCCGGTGCACCAGCGGTTCGATCTGGTCGGGACTCGGCACGCGCAGCGCGGCGTGCAAGCCTTCGGGACGCCAATGGAAAGCGGCCTCGCCCGCGAGCTGCCGCTCGACGCTCGCACTGATGAGCCGGATGCCGAAACCCGGCGCGGCCGGTGGCTGCGGGGTCGGTCCACCGCTCTCGGTCCAGCGTAGGAGAAGGCCGTGCGGCTGCAATTCCCAGTTCACCGCCACGCGGCCCGACTGCACCGATAGCGCTCCGTATTTGGCAGCATTGGTCGCGAGCTCGTGCAGCGCGAGCGCGAGCGTTTGTGCCGTGCGCGGTTCCAGCGAGACCTCGGGGCCGTCAGTCGCGATCCTGTCCGGGCCGTCGGTGCGAAACGGAGCGAGCTCCTCGCCGACAAGGCGAGCGAGATCGGCCCCCTGCCAGCGGCTCTGCGCCAGCAACGTGTGCGCGCGCGCCAGCGCTCCGATGCGGCCGTCGACTGCGGCAATGTAGGATTTGATGTCGTCGGCGCGAGTCAAACGCACGATCGATTGCACCAGCGCCAGGGCGTTGCGCGCGCGATGGTCGACCTCGCGCGCCAGCAGCACCTGGCGCTCTTCCGCCTCCTTGCGGTCGGTGATGTCGACGGTCACGCCGCTGATGCGCACGACGTTATCCGTCGCGTCGACGCTCGCCACCGCCGTTCCAATGCACCAGCGCAGGTCCCCGTTCGGGCGGCAGACGCGAAACTCGCTTTGAAAGCTGGGCGCGTTGGGCACCGCCGGCTTGATCGCGTCCTGCAGATGTTTCCAGTCCTCGGGATGGATCAACGCCCTGACGTTGTCCGCCGTGAGATCGAACGTCGCGGGATCGACGCCGAAAATCCGATACTGACCGTCGTCCCAGACGAAGCGCCCGCTCACCGGATCCCACTCCCAGGACCCCATTTGACCGGCCGCCAACGCCAAGCTGCGCCGCTCTTCGCTCTGCAACAGCCGCGCGGTCGAAGCCTCCAGCTCCGCGGTTCGCTCGGCGACGCGGCGCTCGAGCTCCTGATTGAGCTGCTCGAGCTGTCGCGTCTTGCGATAGAGTTCGGCGAAAATCTTGACCTTCGCGCGGAGCACCTCGGGAATGACCGGCACCGGAACGTAATCGACGGCGCCCATTTCGTAGGCGCGCAGGCGATCGATGTCGGTCAAATGGATCGCGGAAATGAAGATGATCGCGGTGCGCTGAAAGCGCGGATGCTCGCGGATCATCGCCGCCAGCTGGAAGCCGTCGAGCTCCGGCATGCACACGTCGACGAGGATGACTGCGATCTCGTGCTTGAGCAGGTGCTCGAGCGCTTCTTTGGCGGAGGCGGACTTGATCAGCCGCTCGTCCAGCTCCGACAGGATCGCCTCGTAGCTCAAGAGCTTTGCCGGCTGGTCGTCGACCAGCAGGATGTTGACCTTATCGTCCGCGGCCATCGCGCATCTCCGCCGCTAGCGGTGCAACCACATGCGCAGCGCCGATAAGAGCTGCTCGGTATTGACGGGTTTGGCCAGATAGTCCGAGGCCCCCGCCTCCATGCATTTCTCGCGGTCGCCCTTCATGGCTTTTGCCGTCAGCGCGATGATCGGCAACCGCCGGAAGTCCGGCTTCTGCCGGATGGCGTGAATGGTCTGATATCCATCCATCTCCGGCATCATGATGTCCATCAGCACGATTGCCAGATCGGGTGTCGCGTCGGCGAGCGCGATCGCCTCGCTGCCGTTCGTGGCGGTAAGCACGCGCATGCCGCGCCGCTCCAGCACGCTCGAAAGGGCGAAGATGTTGCGAGCGTCGTCGTCGACCAGCAGCACGGTGCGGCCGACCAGATCCTCGTCGGAGCTGGTGAGCCGCTCGAGCATGCGTTGCTTCTCGGGCGGAAGCTCGGTGACGACGCGGTGCAGGAACAAAGCGGTCTCGTCGAGCAGACGCTCGGGCGACTCGACGCCCTTGACAACGATGCTGCGCGCCATGGTGTGCAGCTCGGCGTCTTCCTCCGCTGACAATTCCCGACCCGTGAACACCACCACCGGCACGTCGGACAGCTTGGTGTCGACGCGCAGATTCTCCAATACCTCGAAGCCCGACATGTCGGGCAGCCGCAGATCGAGCACGACACAATCGCAGGGATCTTCCCGCAGAACACGCAACGCCTCCGCGCCCGTGCCGGCGGTGAGGATCTCGATGTCATCGTGGCCGAGCAGTTCCTTGATGCTCTGCTGCTCGGTACGGTCGTCTTCCACGACGAGCAGGCGCCTGCGGCGCGGCTTGGCATATTCCTTGATGCGCGCCAACGCCGCCTCCACTCCTTCGGTGGAAGCCGGTTTGGTGACGAAGGAGAACGCGCCGCGCGCCAAGCCGTGCTGGCGGTCTTCGTCGAGCGTGATGATTTGTACCGGAATATGCCGGGTGAGCGGGTTCTGCTTGAGCTGGCTCAGCACGGTCCACCCGAGCATGTCGGGCAGGAACACGTCGAGCGATACCGCGGTCGGCTGGTACTGTTTGGCGAGCTCGAGCGCGTCGACGCCGCGCACTGCGACCAGTACCTTGAAGCCCTTCTCGCGCGCCAGATCCACCATGATGCGGGCATAGTGCGGATCGTCCTCGACGATCAGCAGGATGGAATCCCCGGGCCGGATCTCGAGCCGATCGTCGGGAATTTGCTCGATCGGCCGCTCCGGCACCGCGGGCATCGCTTGTGCGGAGGCGGCGGCCATCGGCTTGGGTGCCGTGCTCGGGCCGACGTATCTCAGCGGCAGATATAGCGTGAACGTGCTGCCCATCTCGGGCGCGCTGCGCAGCTGGATTTCACCGCCGAGCAGGTTCGATAGCTCGCGGCTGATCGCGAGCCCCAAGCCGGTTCCTCCGTATTTGCGGCTCGTACTGGCGTCCGCCTGCATGAAGGCCTCGAAAATGACCTTCTGCTTCTCGTGCGGAATGCCGATGCCGGTGTCGGAGACTTCAAAGGCAACCACGGTAGGCGCCTGCTTGAGCACCGTGTGGGCGGCGCTCCAGCCGCTCTGGACGTCGGCCA
>DASQXF010000160.1:0-4559 GCA_035639895.1 Xanthobacteraceae bacterium | reverse complement strand
TTTGCCGCGCGCTTTTCAAGTGCGCGGCGATGCACGAACGTGCCGCGCAACGCGCAAGCCCGCGCCGAGCGACGATCAAAATCAAGGAAACCGCAAATGTGTCGCCGGGATCGAGGCCGACCGCTCGGAGACGGAGGCCCTGAGCAGCTGATTAATATTCGCCTAACCAAAGACATCGGGCCTAATCTTCATCGGCTTTGGGGCGTCGGCCTTGTTGGCGCCACGCTTCGGATCGTCTATGGTCGCGTCGGTGCGACGTATACACCGAGTTCGGTGCAGGCCCCTGGATCAGTGCCGTCGCGCACTTACATATTGATGCGGGAACCGTCTCTGCCTCCGCAGACTTGCTGTCTGTCTCCCTACTGATCCCGCGGTTCCCTCACGGCGGTCGAGAGCGTGCGAGACGTGTTCGATATCTACACCATCATCTTTCTGGCGCTGGCGGTATTCATCTTCCTGCGTCTGCGAAGCGTCTTGGGCCAACGCACTGGTCGCGAGCGGCCGCCGTATGATCCCTATTCCGCGCGCGATGCGATGCGCGGCGCGACCAATGACAATGTGGTGACGCTGCCCGGCCGAGGTGGTGAGACGGTGCAAAAGCCCGCCGAGACGTCCGAGCCCGGCGAGCGCTGGAAGGGCATCGCCGAGAGCGGATCGGCCGTGGCTGCGGGCCTCGATTCGATCGCCCGCGAAGACAAGACTTTCGATGCCAAACATTTCATCGCCGGTGCGCGCGCCGCCTACGAAATGATCGTGCTCGCTTATGCCGAGGGCGACCGCCGCACACTCAAGAACCTCCTCTCACGCGAGGTCTACGAGGGCTTCGAGGGCGCCATCAGGGAGCGGGAGAGCAAGGGCGAGACCGTCGAGACCCGTTTCGTCTCGATCGATCGATCCGACATTGCCGGCGTCGAGTTGCGCGGTCGCACAGCGCAGATCACGGTCCGTTTCGTCTCGCAGCTTGTCTCGGTTACCCGAGACAAATCCGGCAGCGTGATCGAGGGTAGTCCGGACAAGGTCACGGACGTCACCGACGTGTGGACGTTTGCGCGGGACCTCTCCTCGCGCGATCCAAATTGGAAGCTCGTCGCCACCGAAGCCGGGCAGTGACCGGGCAAAAGGCAATGCCGGTGCGCCTGAGCGTCTTCCTCGGAAGTATCGCCGCGGCGGCGTTCTGGCTCGCCGTTCCGCTTCGGGCAGAGCCGGGGGACGAACCCTTCAAACTTGCAGACACCCAGTTGGAGCCCGCCAAATGGGGCGATGTCGCCGGCTGGGCGGTCGACGATCACCTGGCCGCGTTCGCCGCTTACCAGACCAGCTGCCAACTCTTTCGCAACGTCAAGCGGCCACGCGACGACCGACCGGTCTACAACGCGTTGTGGGAGGTCTGTCGCCGTGCTGCCGGGGTGCGGCCAGCCGACAAAGAGGCCGCGCGCCATTTCTTCGAGGACAACTTCCGCCCGGTGCAAATCACGCGACTCGGCGAGCCGCAAGGCTTTCTCACCGGCTATTACGAGCCGATCGTCGAGGGTTCGCGCTTTCCCAATCCCGAATTTCACGTCCCGCTCTACCGGCGCCCGCCCGATCTCGTGGCGGCCGGCTACAAGCCCGGTTCCGAGCCCTTTCCTAACAAAGGCGCGCTGATTGGTCGGCGCAACGAAAACAACGACATCGTGCCTTACCATGATCGCGCCGCCATCGAAGGCGGGGCGCTCGATGGGCAAAAGCTTGAAATTTGCTGGCTGCGGGATCCGTTCGAGGCCTTGGCGATTCAGATCCAGGGGTCGGCGCGGGTGATCCTCGAAGATGGCACGCCGCTGCGCATCAATTACGATTCCCACAACGGGCACCCCTACTCGTCGGTGGGGCGGGTGCTCATCGAGCGCAATCTCGTGCCGCGTGAAGAAATGTCGATGCAGCGCATTCGCGACTGGATGGCGGCCAATCCCGACGAGGCGCCCAAGGTGCGCGCAACCAACCGCTCGTACGTATTCTTTCGCATCACCGGCTTGTCTAACGAGGGCGAGCCGGTCGGGGCACAGGGTGTCCCGCTCGTGCCCGGTCGCTCGATCGCGGTGGACAAGATTCACGTCTACGGCACGCCGTTCTTCATCGACGCGAGCTTGCCGATCGAGAGCGCGAAACCGACCACGCCGTTTCGCCGGCTGATGATCGCCCAGGACACCGGCTCCGCCATCGTCGGGCCGGCGCGCGCCGACCTCTATTGGGGGGCTGGCGATGATGCGGCCCGCATCGCGGGCCGTATCCGCCACGCGGGCCGCTTCGTCATCCTGCTTCCGCGCGAGCTGGACATGATCGAGGCGGGCAAGCACATGCCGTTGCCTGTGCCGAAACCGAACATTCCCGAGATCGAGGCCAAGCAAAGCAACGCCAAGCAGGTGGGCAAGCGGGACGAAGAAATCCGGGGAAGAACACTGCGCCGGCAAGTTGGCCCTTTGCGATGGCGGCCGCGGTCATGAGGACAGGCGAAGGAAAGCCGCCATCGCGACGGCTGAGTGCCGAGGAGGGCAAGCTCTGGAGCGATATCACGCGGTCGGTTGCGCCGCTGCGGCGCCGGCGCGCGCTGGCCGATCCGGGTCATTCACCGGCATCCGACCAGAGGGGGCCTGTGAGCGCGCGGCCGCGCTCGGCACCTGCCGCGACAAGATCTGCCCCTCAGCTCGAGGCATTTGATCGGCGGCTCAAGCAGCGCCTCGCCCGCGGTACCGCACCGATCGATGCGCGCATCGACCTTCATGGGAAGACCCAAAGTGCGGCCTATGCGCAGCTGCTTTCTTTTCTGCGCCGAGCACAGGCGGAAGGCGCGAAATTCGTTCTGGTGATCACGGGCAAGGGCGGGATGACCCGTGACGACGCCGGCGAACGCGGCGTGCTCAAGCGTCAGGTGCCACACTGGCTGGAGTTGCCGGAATTCCGCGGTTACGTCGTCGGGTTCGAGCACGCCCATGCCGCGCACGGCGGGACTGGCGCGCTCTATGTGCGAATCAGGCGTCAGAAGTCAGGAGAAAGATTCTCCTGACTTGATCGCTGGTTTCCGGAATTGCCCGAATCAACGGGTCACGACGACCGTCGTCCCCCAGCCGACCCGATTGTAGAGATCGAGCACGTCCGTGTTGTGCATGCGGATGCAGCCGTAGGAGACGAAGCCGCCGATCGAACCTGGGTTGTTGGTGCCGTGGATGGCGTATTCGCCGCCGCCGCTGAGCGTCAGGGCTGCCGCTCCCATGGGATTGCCGGGGCTTCCGCCTGGAATCACGTTGGGCAGCGAAGGCTTGTCGCGCTTGACCTCGGCCGGCGGCGACCATGCCGGGCGCAATTGCTTGCCGGTGATGAAAGCGGTGCCGGTCCACTGCTTACCCACGCGACCGACGCCGACCGGGTAGCGCACGGCCTTGCCATTGCCGAGCACGTAATAGAGCGCCCGCTGGCTGGTCTTCACCACGACCGTGCCGCTCGAATAGTTGTCCGAAAAGCCGACGATTTCCCGTGCCTGTGCCAGCTGCGGCAGGGTCGCAGTAAGCACCGCCGCGGCCGCGGCGGCCGCCAGTAAGCGTGACAGATGCATGATTTGACCGTCTCTGTTGCCCGTTATCCCCTCGATCGTCGGCGCCCGACAATCCGTTTGGATTCCCCTCAAGCGGGCGGCGACGGATCGGTAACCATAATACTCGAATCTGCATGCGGGCTCAGCGGAAACCGCGCGTATGGTTAGTGAACGGTTAAAAATCCGGACGAGTGTGCCGTGCGTGCCACACCGGCATCGCTGAACTTCGGCTACTCTGCGGCCAAAGGCATGAATTCGGACCCGCTCCCTCTTTCACAGCGAGGGAGGCGGGTGAGTTTGCGCGTCGCTAATCTCAGTGCGCCCAAACGCTCCGGCGTTCCGGTGAATGCGGCTTACGCGTGCGCTTTCTTGTTTTGCCGATTGCCGACGAGATCATCGACCACGGTGGGGTCGGCGAGCGTCGAGGTGTCGCCGAGGTTGCCGTACTCGTCTTCGGCGATCTTGCGCAGGATCCGGCGCATGATCTTGCCGGAGCGGGTCTTCGGCAGGCCCGGCGCGAATTGAATGAGATCGGGCGAGGCGATCGGGCCGATCTCCTTGCGCACCCAGGCGACCAACTCCTTGCGCAGCTCTTCAGTGGGCTGCTCGCCGGCCATGAGCGTGACATAGGCGTAGATGCCCTGGCCCTTGATGTCGTGCGGGTAGCCGACGACGGCGGCCTCCGACACCTTGGCATGCGCCACCAGCGCGCTCTCGACTTCGGCGGTGCCGAGCCGATGGCCGGCGACGTTGATCACGTCGTCCACGCGGCCGGTGATCCAGTAATAGCCGTCGGCGTCACGCCGGCAGCCGTCGCCGGTGAAGTATTTCCCGGGATAGGCTTTGAAATAGGTGTCGACGAAACGCTGGTGGTCGCCATAGACCGTGCGCATCATCCCCGGCCAGGACTCGGTGATGCAGAGGTTGCCGGTCGCGGCGCCCTCCAGCACCTTGCCGTCCGCGTCCACGATCTGCGGCACAATGCCGAAGAACG
>DASQXF010000159.1:0-9245 GCA_035639895.1 Xanthobacteraceae bacterium | reverse complement strand
AGGCGGGCGATCTCGGCCTTCACGAACTTCCGTAATTCATCGGGCGTGGGCGAGTCGACCGGGATCAGCCCCTGGCGCTGGATAAACTCTTCCCGCACGTCCGCTTCGCGCAGAACCATGCGCAGGTCCGTGTGGAGCTTGTCGATGATCGGCCGCGGCGTCTTTGCGGGCGCCACCAGCATCCACCATGATGCTGCATCGTATCCGGGCACGCCGACTTCGGCGAGCGGCGGCACGTCCGGAATGGCGCCGACGCGTTCTTTCGTAGTCACGCCGAGCATGCGCACTTTTCCGCTGTGTGCGAGCGGCAGCGCGAGCGGGATGGGCGATGTCATCATCGCAATGTGCCCGCCGGCGAGATCGTTGAGAGCAGGCTGCATGCCCTTGTATGGAACATGTTGCAGGGGGATGCCGAGCATCATCTTGAATAGCTCGCCGTTGAGATGCTGTCCGGTCCCGGGTCCGGCCGAGGCAAACGATAGTCCTCCCTTGGTGGAACGCGCTAGCTTGACAAGGTCCTCGATCGAACGCACCGGCAGCGCCGAGTTGATCAACAGAACTTCGGGTGACCTGGCAATCTGCACGATCGGGATAAAATCGGTAAGCGGATCGTAAGGAAGATGCTTGTGCAAGGAGACGTTGGTCGCCATCGTCGTGCTGGCGGCGGTCATGAGGGTATATCCATCCGGCGCGGCGTGCGCGACGAAGACCGAGCCCGTGATTGAGCTCGCGCCTGGCCTGTTCTCAATCACGAACGATTGGCCATAAAGCCGCTCGAGCCTGCTGCCGATCAGTCTGGCAAGGATGCTGTACATGCCGCCAGGTGCGGAAGGGGCAACGATGGTGACTGTGCGGTTTGGATAATCTTGCGCCCGTCCGGTCGAAGCCGCGAGCACGACAAGACCGATGAGACCCCAAATCGCGCGCTGTGCGCGTTGCCGTAATGAGAGAGGCGTCATGGCGGGTTTCCCGTCGGGTTGCCGTATCCTTCTTAAACCTAGACGTGGGCGTGCGCCCCTCTCAGTGGCAGACACTAGACAGACCATCGATGCGCTCATCGAGCACAGAATTGAATGATTACATCGCGACGCTGCGGCTTAGCGGCTAAACAAATAGTCGCAGCTCCGATCGGCTGGGGCATGCGCCATGATGCGATCGTAAAGACCGCCCGCCTCATCCACCAGCGCATCAATCTCCTCGGGCAGCAAAAAACCTAGAGCGACGACGCCGGCAGCCGCTGACCGTACCTTGGCCTCGTACATGGCCCGATTTGCATAGCGCGCTTGAAGCGACGGCCGCGGGTCGCCTGCCGCCTGCCGCTCCATGTCGGTGCGCGGGAACGGCACGAACGAGCCATCCCACCGTCCGGTGGCCCAGGGAAAGCCAGCAGCGTCGTTGCGCGTGTTGAAGCCGGTCCGGGTCCCGAGCGGCACCAGCACTTCCGGCAGCGCGATGCCGCCCTGATCGAGCCCGTCGACGTCCGGCTTGGGTACCAGCGTCTCGAACGGTTTGCCCATGATCGGCGGCACCTCATCAGCGATGCGGTCGGTTTCGAACCGCCTGCCAAGGTCGAGACGCGGCGGACGCAGGTTACCCTCGGGCAAACGAAAATCGGGGACCCGCGGAAAGGCTTGTGCGTGGGCAGCAATCGTGACCAGCGTGCCGTCGCCGATGCGTGGATAGGTGCTCGGTGGCGGCTCAACGCCGTCGCGAACCCATCGGTCGAACGCCAGCATCAACGCCCGCATGACGCGGTAGTGATTGAGCGGGTTGACGCAGTTGGCAAAGATGCCACGGTCGCGCAGGTTACCGACGTAATGCTGGGCGCCAGCGATAAGGTAGATGCGCGCTTCCGGCGCCGCCTCAAGGTCGCGCACGCCAGCGGGATCGGTCGTGATCAGCGAGGCGGCGCGGTTCCAGTATTCCGAGGAGTTGTTCACGTAGAACAGTTTGGGGATTGCCCCGAGCGCGCGAGCCCGATCCAAGATGGATCCCTCCGCGCCAGTCACCGGATCGCGTGCCGCCGTGGTTGCGAACGGAAAGAAATCGGTCGGATAGATGTGATCTTCGAGCATGCTGAAATGTCGCGTTGGCATGGCGAAGCGATAGTCAAAGCCGCCCTTGCCGCCACCCGCGACGTGAATGAACGCGCCGTCGAAGACCGGCCTGCCGTCCTCGTCCACGTGCAGACCTCGTAGCAGCATGGTTTGAATGAGGCGGCCTGATTGCGATATGCCGAAGATGATGCTCGCCTGCGGCGCCGGTGCTCCCACGAGCGGATTATTGCGCAGATAGGACATGAGATCGCGGATGCCCGCCATTCCGGCGGCCACCACCATCGGATCGCGCGCGGTGTAAGTGAGCTCGTAGATCCGCCCGGGCTTGAATCCGCCGTCGAGCGTGATCTCGCTCGCAGTTGCGCCCCCGCCCGCCGCCACGAATGACCACGCGCCACGCGGGATCGGCTGGCGCTTGCCGTCCGGCCGGTCGCGCTCGCTCAGCACCGCATCAGGCGCGCCCTCGTTCGCAACGGGATATGCCGTGCCGACATTGCCGGTGAATCGGGCGGTGACACGCGGTGCGTTCGCGATCAGTTCGTAGGCGACCTTCCCCGTGATCGGCATGCCGTCCTTAGTAGCGATCGGCGAACGCAGGACCAGTCGATTGTCGCCTGGCGTCGTGGCGACATCGGGGGCCCACGCCGACCACACCAGGGTAAAGCCGTTGTGAAGCAAAAAACCGTTGCCGGCATCTGCGGTGGTGGCCGGATCATTATTGGGCGGCGCTTCGTTCAGCTGACGGAAAATGCCGATATTGCCGCGGTTGTTGACCTCGTACAAAAGCGTGCCGTTGCGTCGAGTGACATCGGCCGGACGCAACACCAGGAATTCAGCGCTGAATTCCACCAGTCCGTGATCGTTGCGCGGCGCCAGCTTGAGATCGGCAATCGGTCCATTCGCCGCAGCGTCCGGATCAAGGACGAAGAAGGCGCGCCCGCGCAGCTTTTCATAGGAGCCGGCGTGGCCGAATTCAGTGCCGGCGGCGAAGGCCTGGCGGCTCAAGATCTCAATCCGCTCGACCCTGGCGCCGGCGGGCAACGAGAAGCAAGTTGCAGCCAAAGATAGGCCCACGATGAGCTGACGCATGATCCGTGTCTTTCGTCGGCAGTCTATCCAGATCAACGTGCCGCAATATCGGAGATCAGCAACGCGCCGCGGGCGGCTGAGATGCGCGCCATTCCACAGCCGGATCGATCTTAGATCAAGCAGTGTTCAGGTGCCTCAGTTGATCGAACGCTTTACCGCGGAATGCCACTTTCTTCCCGAGTTTTATATTCGGAAAAAAGCAAAAAAGCGCTGGTACTTGACTTCCCTTTCGAATGCGACCTCGGTGCCGAGTAGAAGGCACAGCGTTCGACTCTCCGCGGCGCGGCTTCAATTGCGGAGTTGCCCATGCCCATACGGTTCACGCGACGCCAACTTGCTACCGTCGGTGCATCAGCCCTCGGGGCGTCGGCGACCGCCGTCCCGTCTGGCGCTCGGGCGCGCGACGGTGCAGCCGCCGAGCGCGAAGCCTCGCGCGCGTTTCCCGCGGGATTTCTCTGGGGCACCGCCACCGCCGCCTATCAGATCGAAGGCGCCGTCAGCGAGGACGGCCGCGGCCCGTCGATCTGGGACACGTTCACGCACACGCCGGGAAAGATCCGCAACGACGATAACGGCGACGTCGCCGACGATCACTACCACCGATATCAAGGCGACGTGCGGTCGATGAAGGAGCTCGGCGCCACCGCGTATCGGTTCTCAATTTCGTGGCCGCGAATTTTCCCGCGGGGCACCGGCGCGCCAAATCCGAAGGGCCTCGAATTCTACGACCGGCTCCTCGACAACCTCCTTGCCAACGGTATCGCGCCGTTCCCGACGCTCTATCACTGGGATTTGCCGCAGGCGCTGCAGGACCGCGGCGGGTGGGAAACGCGCGACACCGCCAAGGCATTCGCGGACTATGCCGGCTACGTCGCCGAAAAGCTCAGCGATCGGGCGAGACACTTCTTCACGCTCAATGAGTGCGCGACGTTCGTCGAACTGGGCCATGCGACTGGCGTATTCGCGCCGGGATTGAAGCTGCCACCGGGCAGGCTGAACCAGGTCCGGCATCATGCGCTGCTCGCCCACGGGCTTGCCGTCCAGGCGATCCGCGCGCGCTCGCGCGCGGGCACGCAAACCGGGCCTGCGGAGAACGTCAGCGTTTGCGTGCCCGTCATCGAGACGCCTGAGCATATCGCGGCGGCCGAGCTCGCCACGCGCGAGCTCAATGCGCCCTACTTGACGGCAATCATGGAAGGCCACTACCGCGAGTCCTTCCTGGCAGCTGCCAATGCGGACGCCCCGAGGGTCGCCGCCGAGGACATGAAGACGATCAGTACTGCGGTCGATTTCGTCGGCATCAACATCTATCTCCCGGGCAGCTATGTCAGCGCGTCCGATGCCGCTCCGGGCTTCACTTCAGTGCCATTCCCGGCAAAGTACCCGACGATGAATTCGCCCTGGCTCAAGATCGGTCCCGAGGCGCTCTATTGGGGGCCGCGCAACGTGGCCAAGGTCTGGAATGTGAGCGACATCTACATCACCGAGAACGGCTGCTCGGCGACCGACGTGCCGGCCGCCGACGGCCTCGTCTACGACACCGATCGCATCATGTTCCTGCGCAACTATCTGACGCAACTGCAGCGCGCGACGTCCGAGGGCGTGCCGGTGCGCGGCTATTTCCATTGGAGCCTGATGGATAATTTCGAGTGGGCCGACGGCTTCGGCACCCGTTTCGGGCTCCTCTACGTCGACTATGCCACCCAGCAGCGCACGCCGAAGCTGAGCGCATCGTTCTACCGGGAGATCGCCGCCCGAAACCGGCTAGTGTAGTCCGTAGCCTCCGCAAATCTTCTGGCACGCCTTAGGCCACGGTATGCGTGCACAAGGAGATGCTACAGATGTCCAGTCTTGATCCACAGCCGCGCGCCCGCAGCGCTAGCGATGGCGGTCAGACGGGAGCCTTTCGGCAGTCGCAGCCAGGAGTGCCGAGCGAACGTCTCGCCTCCTTCTTCAAAGCTTCCCTCAAGCACGAGAGCTTCAAAACCGCCCGGAACGTCGAGCAGAATGCTGGCGGCTGCGTGCCATTCCTCGAGGCGCACGTCTTCCCGATCATCGTTAAAAAGCGGGATGAGCCTCACTCCCTGTCGCCCCACCGGTGCCACGGCGTCGACAAACCTCGTATCGATGTTGACGTGGGAGCAGTCGGCGGGATCGAACTGAAAGAGCTTCACGAAGATCGTGCAGCCCGCCTGCGAACGGGGCGTATGGCGCGAGGTTGGCGGATTGCGGACGTAGCTGCCGGCCGGATAGTCACCGCGCTCGTCCTGAAAGATTCCATCTAGAACGAAGAATTCTTCGCCGCCTGGATGAGTGTGAGGCGAGAAGGCGGTGCCCGGTGCGTATCGAACAATGGACGTTGCGCGAGCAACCTCGTCACCGACGCGGTCAAGCATTCTGCGCTCGACACCCGGCATTGGCGACTGCACCCAGTCCGACGTTGCAGCATGGACCGAGACACGCCTGGTGAAGTCGGCGTTGATCCGCATGATCGCTTGTCTCTAACGCCCTTGGGGTCTTCGTCTAAGGGAGCCGATCGTCCCCAAGAACCCTCACCGGCGGTGGCCTAGCGGCAACCCGAGGCTGAACGCCTTTTGCCGAAGCGCCCCAGCCGTCCGTTTCATGGCTTTTGCAATCTTCTTTACCGGCGACTTGCTTCGAGAGTGCGCCTTCAGCTCTCGCACGTCTGCCTTTGACCAGGTGCGGCGTTTAGTGCGTCTAGCTCGTTTGCTTGCCATCGGTTTCCAGAAATGTCGCAGCGGCAACGCTGAGCTTAACCGAGCTGACGTGGGATGAGAAGACGGTCACCATGAACTGGTCGCCGACTCCATGACCGTGTGTGACATCCGACCTCGCGGTCTGCAACGACGAATTAGATTTTCTCCTTGGAGCCGCCGTACTCGCACCGCCACCGCACGGCAACCCACTTTGGATGCTCGTCGATCCACTGCGCGATGTAGGGCTGCGCATTCATGACGCACTGATTGAGCGACATGTCAGCCGAGAACTGAAGATGCTGATCTTCGCACTGACTAGGTAGCGACACTGCGCAGACGGTCACGACCAATTCGATCAGGCCCATTCACAATTCTCCGTTTGGCAATAACACAGTATGAATACGCAGTATCGCTGCCTGGAGTTTCATCTTTTAGGACACGATATTTCACGCGCCGCGCCCGCCGTCGGGTGGCCGCGGGGCTTGGGCCGGTACTGTTCTCAGCGTTTCGCCTTCATGCTTGCACCGTCGCCGCATTCGTCCGGGCGCGGTTTCGGACCGCGCAGCTCGGGCGGTACTTTGCAATTGTCGACACGCTGTTCGTCGCTCGCCTTGCCGCCGAGCCGCTCCTTGGCGGTGCGGATCGGCTGCACGTGGCTCGCTTCGCCGTTCGCACGCAATGTCACACCGGGGGCGGCTAATGCCACCAGCAGGATGAGCGTCCATGCCACGAGATGGGCCGGAGCACGCAATGTCATCCGAGGCGGATTGGCCATCGGTAGGCCTTTCGATTTGACCGCATCGGCACCTCGCGGCGCGAGGGCCATTAGCGAAAGGCGGCTCGCGTTTTGAGTGCCGGCGTCCGCGCTCACCTAGGCGGTGCTGGTACCGCGGACGAGTGGTGATCGACGATCTTCCAGTCGTTGCCGTCCTTCACATAGGTGAAGCTGTAGCGGGCCGGAATCGATTTGGTTTCACCATCTTTGGTGTAGGAGAACGTGTAGTAGCCCGTGTTGACAGCAGTGTTTCCATAGACGCGGATCAGCTGATCACCGAACTTGACGGTGGCCTTGGGCAACGCCTGGAAGGCGCCCACGAAGTAGGCTTTCAGCGTGGCAGGATCCGATCGTACCGTTGGTGAAAGCGTGCCCCACAGCACGGCGTCCTTGGCGTAAAGGGGCAGGATGGTATCCGGATTGTTTTCGGCAAAGACCGTGGCCCACTTTTGCCCTGCAGCCGCGACATCTTCCTGTGGGCCCGCCGCGGCGGGTTGCGCCGAAACGCTCAACACCAGCATGACAGCGCTGATCCCAAGACGTGCTTGCATCATGTCCTCCCTCATCCTTGCGGAACATTTCACGGACGCCGACGTGAATTGTAGCGATTTTCTGAATTGCTGAGAACTCTGGGTTCCCTCCCGCTTCATTGCTGGTGCTTGCGCCGCGGCTCGGGGCGATTTAACTTGTGCCTTGAGAAACGCTAGGGAAAACGACCAATGGCCTGGACAACGCCGACCCTCGTTGAGATCTGCATCGGCCTCGAGATCAACGGGTACCTGCCGGCTGAATTCTGACCCCGCCGCACCTGCGCGGTCCTGAATCGGCAACGCGTGGTCCTGGCGCCGCTGTGCTTCGGGCGCGGCGTGAGCGTAACTAATCACGGTGCTGGGGAAGGCGTCGCTCTGTCTCGAAGGAGCGGGACTGCGGCAGCGCGTTGCTTGCGCGTCCTCAAGCCAATCCGATCGCGGCCAAAATCTTCCAGGCGCTACACCGGCGAGGTCGCTTTCGGCGAGTTCATCCGACGGCCGCGCGAAGGCGACGCCGCGTGAAAAATGTCGGCGGACGCTGTTGGGGGCTTGGCCGATAAGAACCCTGGAATTGTGATAAAGGCCGCCCAGAGCATTGGATCAGCCGTGGAGTTATCGAGATCCGGAACGGGGCACACGCCGCTCGGCCTGCTCGCCGAGCTGACCCACCGCTGTCCGCTCGGCTGCCCGTACTGCTCGAACCCGCTCGCGCTCGATGCGAGAGAGGACGAGCTCGATACCGCGACCTGGTTGCGCGTCTTCCGCGAGGCGGCGGAGCTTGGTGTGCTGCAGGTGCATTTGTCGGGGGGTGAGCCGGGCGCGCGGCGCGACCTCGTGGAGATTACTGCCGGTGCCCACGCGGCCGGTCTCTACACCAATCTCATCACCTCCGCGGTCGGGATCACCGCGAAGACCCTCGGCGCGCTGACCGAGGCCGGGCTCGACCACGTGCAGATCTCGATCCAGGACGGCGAGGCTGCATCCGCCGACCACATCGCCGGCTATGACGGTGCTTTTGCCCGCAAGCGGGCGCTCGCGGCCGAAGCCGTTCGGCACCAGCTGCTGCTCACCGTGAACGCCGTGGTGCATCGCGCCAACATCGACAGGATCGGCGAGATGGTCGACCTCGCGCTCGCCCTTGGCGCGAGCCGAATCGAGATCGCGCATGTGCAATATTACGGCTGGGCGCTCAAGAACCGCTCCGCGCTGATGCCGTCCCGCGAGCAGGTCGAGCGGGCGGCGACGGCGGTGGCGGAGCTGCGCTCGCGCTATCATGGCCGCATCGTCATCGATGCCGTGGTGCCGGACTACTACGCCCGCTATCCAAAACCATGCGTCGGCGGCTGGGGCCGGCGTTCGCTCAATGTGACACCGGCGGGCAAGGTGCTGCCCTGCCACGCCGCCGAGTCGATTACCGGCCTTGAATTCTGGAACGTGCGCGAGCGTTCGCTTGCGGATATCTGGGCGAACTCCCCGGCCTTCAACGCCTTCCGCGGCACCGCATGGATGAAGGAGCCGTGCGCAAGCTGCCCGCGCCGCGAGCTAGATTTTGGCGGCTGCCGCTGCCAGGCCTTTGCGCTCACCGGCGATGCCACCGCAACCGACCCGGTGTGCCATCTTGCGCCTAACCATGCGCAGGTCGAGGAGCTTGCGGCAGTCCAGACCGCCGCGCCTTACGTCTATCGGCGCATGGCATCGCACCATCGGGCGGATGTGCTCGATGGCGATGACGCGCTCAGTACACAACGACGCTCCTGATGCTTTTGCCTTCGTGCATCAGGTCGAATCCCTTGTTGATGTCCGGCAGCGGCATGGTGTGGGTAATCATCGGATCGATCTCGATCTTGCCGTCCATGTACCAATCGACGATTTTCGGCACGTCGGTGCGGCCGCGCGCGCCGCCGAAGGCCGTGCCTTTCCAGACGCGGCCGGTGACCAGTTGGAACGGACGGGTTGCGATCTCCGCGCCGGCCGGGGCGACGCCGATGATGATGGACTGGCCCCAACCGCGATGGCATGCCTCCAGCGCCTGGCGCATCACCGCGACGTTGCCGGTGCAGTCGAAGGTGTAATCGGC
>DASQXF010000158.1:0-2062 GCA_035639895.1 Xanthobacteraceae bacterium | reverse complement strand
GAGAAATATCGTCGGAACGCGAGCGTAGCGAGCGTAGCGAGCGTAGGATGGGTTGAGTGCAGAGAAACCCATCATCCGACTCGCCGTTTTTCTGATGGGTTTCGCTTTCCAGACTGGGCAAGAATATCTGCGTCTATGCCGGACGCAGGCTGAGCCGCAGCATCGCAAATTTTCGCCCAAGTCCAAGTTGGATGCGCGCTACGCGGGCGCTGGCGCGGTCCGTGCGGCGGATGATGGCGAGCAGAGCACACAAAATGGCTCGCGCGGCGGCCCGGCGCGCGAGGTAGGTCATAAACCCTTGGAGGCCGAGAATGCTCAGCACTCTGCGGAAGTTGTAGCAGAGCGCCATCAGGCTCCACTCGCCCCGCACCTTGTCGAAGCCGCGCACCAGGAAGTGGCGATAGCCGGCGCGGCACTTGAGGGTTCCGAACGGGTGCTCGACCAGGCTCTTGCGTTGCCTCATCCGGTCAGCCGCGTGCGTCATCCGCTCACAATGACGATCAATGACGTCTTGATGCTCCCAACGGTAGATCGCGCGCGTATGCGCCTTGGGACTGAGGCAGCGCGCCCGCAGCGCACAGGCATCGCAGGCGGACTTCCGGCTCAAATAGACGATTTCGCGCCGACCACCGTTGATCTTCGGCGTCCTTGTCGGCACCAGCAGCGCCCCCGCCGGACAGCGATAGGCGTTCTCTGCAGCATCGTAGGCAAAATCCTCGTGCGTGAACCGGCCCTGCGCTTCGAGCCGCCCTGTTCGCGTCGCCATCGGAACATACGCGACGATCCCGTTGTCCTCGCACTCCTTCAGCGCCGCCCCATTGAAGTAGCCGCCGTCAGCAACCGCCTCCAGCGTTTCGACTTCGAGCGCCTCCTTGGCTGCCTTGGCCATCTCATAGAGCTGGCCCGTATCATTGCCGTCATTGACGACCTCGCTCGCCACGATGAGCTTGTGCTTCTCATCGACGGCGATCTGCACGTTATACCCGCTGACCACCTGACCGGACTTCGACAGCAGTCTCGCATCGGCATCGGTCGTCGACAGCTGCGCCTCTCCGCTTTGCTCCAGCCGCTGCAGATCGCTCTGCGTCCGGGCCCGCTTTTCCATCAGCGCGGCAATCTTCCCAACCATGTCGCCGCCGTCGCGCCCGCCTCCGCCGTCCGCCGACGAATCGCCCTCCTCCTGGGCGTCGTTGGCCTCGACCTCGCGCTGATAGGCCTCGATATCGCGATCGATCGCCGCAAGTTCCGCATCCAGCCGCTTGCGCGACTTGATGCTCGCCTTGCTGGCGTCGCCATGGAAGAAAGCTCCGTCGATCGCCACCAGCTTGCCACCGACAAAGCCGAGCTCGCGCAGGAGAACAACGAAGTTCCGGTTCGCAGCCTTCAGCGCCTTCCCGTTGTCTCTGCGGAAATTGGCGATCGTCCGGTAGCCGGGCCGCAGGGTCTTGAGCAGCCAAATCACCTCGAGATTGCGTTCCGTCTCCCGCGCGAGACTGCGCGATGAGCGGACCCGATTGAGGTAGCCGTAAAGGTACAGCTTCAGCAGGTCGGCCGGATCGTAGGGTGGCTGACCCGGACCGCCGTCATACGCGGCATGCACGAACCCCAGCTCCAGCAGGTCGAGCCCACATACGAAGGCCTCGATCGCCCGGACCGGATTGTCTGGCCCCACATAGTCCTCGATGCGGGGCGGCAGGAAGCTTGCTTGCTCGCGGCACGTGCCGGTCTTGAATGCGCGATTCGTCATGCCGCGAATCGTACATGGATCGGCTTACCGGCGTCGCTAGAATTTCTTGCCCGGTCTCTGCGCTCAACCCATCCTACGGGTTCTGCTCGAGATAGACCCGGAGCTCTTCGATCGAGGCGAAGCGCATCGTGCCCTGCGGCAGTTGCGCCTCGATCGAGCCGTCGGTGTAGAGCGTGTAGGCCATGCCGTCGATCACGCCCGATTTCAGAATGGTGACCTGACGCGCATCCGCCGCCGCACGCGGTGCTTCGCGCCTGCCGCCGGCCGGCGCCTGGTCGCGTGGCTCGACGGCGGGAGCGGCCGGCGGCGGCTCGG
>DASQXF010000157.1:0-7849 GCA_035639895.1 Xanthobacteraceae bacterium | reverse complement strand
CGCGGCGCCCGCCGCGAGCCGGCGCTTGCGCCCTTTAAGCTCGGGATCGACGGTAAGCCTGACCGGCTCGAGTATCGTGACCCTCACCTTGGGAAACCAGCGCCGGCGTACCTGGCTGGGCTTGAGCCGGCTGAACGGAGTCTGCTCCAGGCCCTCGATGCGCACGGGCACGATCTCGGCATTGGCCTTGTCCGCGACCAAAGCAGCGCCGTCATAGACCTTCATCAGACTGCCGGTGACGGTGATCCGCCCCTCCGGAAAGATGATGAGGGGATGGCCCGCCTTGACCGCCTCGATCAGCGAGCGCACCGCCATGGGTTTGAGCGGATCGAGCTGCATCGCGTGGGTCAACTTCACGAAGGGGCGCACCCACCACAACTTGGCGATGCCGACGTCGATGGCGAAGACCGGCTTGTTGTTGAGCAGCGACAGCGCGAGGCCCGCGTCGAGGAAGCTCACATGGTTGAGCGCGATGATCCGGTTGGGTCCGGTGTTGCTGAGATTGTCGATGCCTTTGACCTCCATCCGGAACAGCGCGCGATAGATGATCGAGAGCGCATCGCTGAGCGCGCTTGCGGGCATGGTGCGGCCGACCACGATCGCCACTGCGAGGCTCGCCGCGCCGAGTAAGAGGAAGAGCTGCGCCGTGGTCATGCCCGCCGTTTGCAGCAGCGCCACGATCACCGTGCTTCCCGCCATCAACGCCGCGTTGAGCACATTGACCGCGGCCACCACCCGGGCGCGGCGATCGGCGCCGGCCCAGGCCTGCACCGCGGCGAAGGTCGGCACGATGAAGAGACCGCCGGCGACGGCAAGCCCGGCAAGATCGATCGCCAAGCGGATGCCGCGCCCGCTCGTAAAAACGGCGAGGTAGCCATCAAATGCGGGAATCGGCGAAACACCGAGCGTCGAGAAGCCGAGATCGATGGCGAACAGGCCCAGCAGCACGCCGCCGATCACCGTGGGCAACAGAATGATTCGCCCGGCTGCGAGCCAGGCCGCAAGCCCGGAGCCGACGGCGATGAAAATCGAAAAGATGGCGAGACACGCGGTCACCACCTCCTCGTTGCCGCCGAGCACGTTCTTCACCAGCGGCGGCATCAGCGACAGCGACACCGCGCCGACCAGCCAGAACCAGCTGGTCACCAACGCGCCCCACCACAGCCGCCAATCTTCGCGCAGAAAGTTGAGCAGCCCGATGGTCGAGCGCAGCACATTCGCCTGCACTTTGAGATCGGGGGCGGCCTGCCCGGTGCGCGGAATGAACAGGCTCGCGCCCCAGCACATGAGCGAGAACACGATCATGAGGAAGGCAAAATGCGCGGGGTCGCCGCCGTCCTTGGCGGCGATGCCGCCGACGATGGTTCCAAGCAGAATGGCGATGAAGGTAGCGCCCTCCACCAGCGCGTTGCCAGCGGGAAGCTCGGAGCGGGCGAGATGATCGGGAAGGATGCCGTACTTGATCGGCCCGAACAGCGCGGCGATGACGCCGAAGAGAAACAGCGCGACGAACAGCAACGGCACCGAATGCAGGCCGAACCCGATCACTGCAATGAACGCAATGCCGATTTCGCTGAACTTGAGCCGCCGCGCCACCACCGCTTTGTCGTAGCGGTCGGCGAGCTCGCCGCCGAGCGCAGAAAGGAAGAAGTACGGCGCGATGAAGACCGCCGCGGCGAGCGTGATGAGCGCCTCGGCATCCGCCCCGCCGATGTGGAACAGGATGAGAAAGACGAGCGCGTTCTTGAGGAAGTTATCGCTGAAGGCCGAAAAAAACTGGGTCCAGAACAGGGGCGCGAAGCGCCGCGTCATCAGCAGAGACGAGGACATGGCTTTTCTGCCGGTTCCAATGGGCGCGCGGCCCGCAACGCGCGATGAATACTGGCTCGGCCTACTCCCTCCCCCGTACGGGAAGTGCAGCGGGGAGAGAGCTGGGGCGCTTCGCGATGACGCCCCTGACCCAATTTCAGATCATGGCCATACCATTGCGCCCTCTCCCGGCAAGCGGCGCGAGGGCACGTGCCACGGCAGCGGGTGCTGCTGGCTTAAGAGACGATAATTTGGGCAAAAGGACAATCGCCGTCGCTCGCGAGAGCGGGCTAGGGCGCGGAAAGCCGCTCACAAAAGAACGCGGGCGGCCCGGGGCCGCCCGCTGCTCAGGTCCCGCCATGTTCGCGCCGCTAATGGCGCGGAGCCCGCTGCCACCCGCGCTCCATCACAATAGCTGCCACACTCAGACAAACGGCAGCCCCACACGCGAGCGTAAACAACGAAATCCACATGGCGACCCTCTCCGACTTCTCCTCACACGTCTGTCGAGCGCGCAAATAACTCCGCAGCCGCCGATCCGTTCCGGGAACTTGTGGTACAATAACACCTTTTCACGATAAAAATCGCTCAGACCTAGACCGTGCGTGCAACCCCTGTTTGACCGCAGGGCGGCTGACGACTTCAAATTGCCAGTCCGCCTCGACTTTGACCTCGTCTAATCAATGCGCAACTATTCTACGGCGGTCCTAAATCCCATCCGTCGTCCGTCCTTTGGGCCGCTCCGCCGGGGACTCATTTCCGTGCCACACCCTTCGCCAGACCTGAGGGCGCGCGAGCCGCGCCGGTGACGCCACCATGAAGTTCACCGGCGACATTTCGCTCAACGCGCCACGCGCGGCGGTATTCGCGAAACTGCGCGATGCGCGCTTTTTCGCATCGTGCGTCGAAGGCGTACAGGATTTGCGCGAGATCGACGGCGACCATTACACCGCGGTGCTGGACACCAAGGTCGCGTACCTCAAATTCAAGTTCAACGTCGCGGTCGAGGTGGCGCGTGCCGATCCGCCGCACGAGATCGAGGCCAAGATCGAGGGCACGCCGCTCGGCATCGTCGGACGGCTCACCGCGCGCTCGCTGACGCGCCTCACCGAGCACGACGGCGGAACCAAAGTGAGCTACGAGGTCGACGCTGCGCTCACCGGCAAGCTCGGCAGCCTCGGCCAGCCGGTACTGCGCGCCAAGGCTAAAGAGATGGAACGGCGCTTCACCGAGCGCATGCGGGCAGCATTCGCCCCGACGGCAGGAGAACCAAGTCGATGATACTCACCGTCGTCTTCGACGCGCTTCTGCCCGGGCATGACGGGCGGAAAGGCACCGCGACATGATTCCATTCGAACTCGTCGAACCCGCGTCGCTGGGCGAAGCGATTTCGCTGCTCGATCCCGAGGACGCGGCGGTGCGGCCGATCGCCGGCGGCACCGCGCTGATGCTGATGATGAAGGCGGGCGTATTTCGCCCCACGCGGCTCGTCAGCTTGCGCAAGCTCGCGCCCCTCAATTCGCGCATCGCGGTGGCGAAGGACGGCACGCTCAGCATTGGCGCCATGACGCCGCTGGCACTGGTCGAGCGCTCGCCCGAGGTGGCGCGTGCCGCCCCGGTGATCCCTCGCGCCATGCGGCGGCTCTCCAACATCCGCGTGCGCAACGTTGCGACCGTCGGCGGCAATCTCGCGCACGGCGACCCGCACATGGACTTGCCGCCGATCCTTATTGCGCTGCGCGCCGAGGTCACGGTGGTCGGCCCCAACGGCGCCAAGCCCGCCGAGCGCACCATCGCCGTCGAAGATCTGTTCGCCGGCTATTTCGAGACTGTGCTGGCGAAGAACGAGCTGATCGCGGAATTGCGCATCCCGCCGCAAGGCCGCGCCCGCGCCGCTTATCTCAAAGTCACCACCGGCTCGGCCGAGGATTGGCCCGCCCTTGGAGTCGCGGTCGCGCTCGAGGCCGAAGGCAAGGCGGTCAAATCCGCGCGCGTCGTGGTCAGCGCTGCGACCGAGAAGGCAACGCGGCTCACCGGCGTCGAACGATCGCTTGCCGGCGCAACGATCGACGAGAAGGTGCTCGCACGCGCCGGCGAGGCGGCGGCCGCGGAGGCCGAGTGCATCTCGGACGTGCGCGGCTCCGCCGCCTACAAGCGCGAGCTCACGCGCGTTTATGTTGGCCGGGCGCTGCGCCAGGCGCTCGACAATTGAGAACGGAGTAGTTCGCCCATGGCAACGAGCACCACGCAAAGCGATCAGATCGGCGTGCAAGCGGGAGCGAAGGTGGGCTCCCAGATCGGGCGCTCGCTGCCGCGGCTCGAGGCGCGCGACAAGGTCACCGGGCGCGCCGAATACACCCACACCATGCGGCTTCCCGGCATGCTGCACGCCAAGATCTTTCGCAGCACCGTCGCCCACGGCCGCATCAAATCGATCGACACCAGCGCGGCAAAACGCGTGCCCGGCGTTTATCGCGTGGTCACCGCCGATGACGTGCGCACGGTCATTCCTTCGCCCTATTACGGTCCGGCGTTCCATGACCAGCCGATCCTGGCGATCGACAAGGTGCATTTTGTCGGCGAGCCGGTCGCGGTGGTGCTCGCCGCCGATCCCCACGTCGCCGAGGAAGCGGCGCAACTCATCGTCGCCGAGTACGAGGAGCTGCCGGCGATCTTCGACGAGGTCGAGGCTGCCGAGAACAAGACGTTGGTGCACGAGGAGCTCAAGCCCGCCGGCACGTTCGCCGACCTCAAGCATCTCAAGGGGCGCAAGGGCACCAACATCGCGCTCGACTTCAAGCTGCGGCGCGGCGACGTGGACAAGGCTTTTGCGGAGGCGGCGCACGTGTTCGAGCACACCTTCCGCACGCAGAAGGTGCTGCACCTGCCGCTCGAGCCGTTCGCATCGATCGCCGATTGGAACGAGCGCGGCGTCACCATCCACAGCGGATCCCAAGGCCCCTCGTTCGTGCGCACCGAGATCGCGCGCCTGCTCGGCTGGCCGGAGAACCGCGTACGCATCAAGGTGCCGTATCTCGGCGGCGGCTTCGGCGGCAAGCTCTACATCAAGATGGAGGCGCTCGCGACGGCGCTGTCCATGATCGTGCGGCGGCCGGTCAAAGTCGCGCTCACCATGGAGGAGCAGTTCTATACCATCACCCGCCACCCCAGCACGTTCCGCATCAAGACCGGCGTCGACAAGAACGGACGCATCACCGCGCGCAAATGCGAGATCTTCTGGAACGGCGGCGCCTATGCCGATGTCGGCCCGCGCGTGACGCAGAAGTCGGGCTTCACCGCCTCCGGCCCCTACGACATCGACAACGTCTGGGTCGATTCCTACGCGCTCTACACCAACGAGCCGCCATCGGGCGCGCTGCGCGGCTTCGGCATTCCGCAACTGGTGTGGGGCTACGAGAGCCACACCGATATGATGGCGCGCGCGCTCAAGCTCGATCCGCTCGAATTCCGCCGCAAGAATCTCCTGCGCGACGGGCGGCCGCAGGCGACGGGGCAGATCGTGCGCGAGACCCAGCTCGAGGCCGTGCTCGAGCACGTGGCCAAACGGCTCGATTGGGGCAAGCCGCTCGAGCGCGGCAACGGCGCGCTGCGCCGCGGCCGCGGCATCGCCTTCGCCATCAAGGCGGTGATCTCGCCGACGACTTCGGTCGCCAATCTCATTATCGCCGCCGACGGCAGCACCACGCTTTACTGCGGCACCGTCGACATGGGGCAAGGCTCCGACACTGCCATGGCGCAGATCGCCGGCGAGGTGCTCGATATCCCGGCGGAGAGCGTGCGCATCGTGCCGCGCGACACCGATGTGACGCCCTATGACATGGGTACGCTCGGCTCGCGCTCGCTGTTTCACATGGGCCACGCGGTGCGCCGTGCGGCGGAGGAGGCGCGCGAGAAGATCAAGGCAATGGCGCGCGAAGTGGGCGAGCCCGAGGGCAGCAACATTCCATTGCCCGACCTGTTCAAGAAAAAATTCGGCATGCAGGCCGGCAATATCGTCGGCACCGGCACATACAAGCCGGATTACATCCCGCCCGATCCCGCGACCGGACTGACCGACAATGTGACGCCGTTCTGGATGTGCGCCGCCTCGGGCGCCGAGGTCGAGGTCGACACCGAGACCGGCCACGTACGCATCGCGCGGCTCATCACCGCGGTCGATTGCGGAAATCCGGTCAATCCGAAGATCGTGGAGACGCAGATTTCCGGCGCCGTGCTGATGCAGCTCGGCTTCACCATGTTCGAGAAGATGCAGCTCGATGCGGGGCAGGTGACCAACGCCTCGCTCGCCGATTACAAGATCCCGGCGATCCTCGACGTGCCGCAGGTGATGGAGAACGAGGCGGTCGAGTCGCATCTGTCGAGCGGCCCGTTCGGCGCCAAAGGCGTCGGCGAGACCGCGACGTTCTGCGTATCGCCGGCGATCGCCAACGCCATCGAGGATGCCTGCGGCGTGCGTTTGACCGACCTTCCGCTCACCCCCGAGGCCGTCTTCCGGGCGCTGCGCGCCAACGCCAACACGCCGCTCGAGGACGAAGCATGACCCGCACCATCAGCTTCACCCTCAACGGCGAAACGGTCGCGGCCGAGATCAAGCCGCATCACAATCTCGTCGAGGTGCTGCAGCGCGACTTCAATCTGATGGGCGCGCGCGAAAGCTGCGGGCAAGGCATGTGCGGCTGCTGCACCGTGCTGGTGAACGGCGCGGCCGTCTCCGGCTGCCTCTATCTGGCGGCCTTCGTCGAGGGCGCCGAGGTGCGCACCGTCGAATCGCTGGCGGACCCGCGCACGCAGGCGCTCAGTCCGGTGCAGGAAGCCTTCATCGAGGCCGGCGCGTTCCAGTGCGGCTACTGCACGCCGGGCTTCATGCTGATGACCACGCAGCTGCTCGATGCGCATCCCGATCCGGACGAGGATCAGATCCGCCACTATCTTTCGGGCAATCTGTGCCGCTGCGGCGCCTATCCGGAGATCATCAACGCGGTGAAGCTCGCCGCGCGCAAACGCAAAAACCCTCGCCCCGCGTAGCACAGGGCGATGTATACGGCGATTGCGGCACTGGGTCCCGGATCTTCGCTCGCTGACGCTCGCTCGTCCAGGACACGAAATCCTCGTGTCCCGGGCGAGTGTAGCGAGCGCTCTTGCGCGAGCGGAACGGGACCCGGGACCCAGCGCAAAAAGCGCGAAGCACATTATTCGCGACTGGTATAGAGTGCCGCATGTTCCAAACCCGCCCCGAGGACATATCCGTCGAACGCAAGCCCGTCGCCTTTGGCGATCTGCGCGGCTGGATCGCGGCGCTCGAGGCGCAAGGCGAGCTCAGCGAGATCAACGCCGAGGTCGACTGGAACATCGAGCTCGGCACCATCATGCGCCTGGCGCAGGGACCGGGAACCGGCAAGGCGCTCCTCTTCAACAACATCAAGGACTACAACGCGCCGGAAAGCCGCTGCCGCCGCATCTTCGGCTCCTCACTCAACAATTACCGTCGCATCGCGATGATGCTGGGGCTGCCGCCCGACACGCATCCGCGCGAGCTGGTCAAGATCGCCCGCACCATCCTGGCCGGCAGCATTGCCGCCAAGATCGTCGCCGGCGGGCCGGTCAAGCAGAACATCCTCAAGGGGCCCGACGTCGATCTCTACGAATTTCCCGCGCCGCATTGGAACCGGCTCGACGGCGGGCGCTATCTCCTCACCTTCGGCGGCTGCGTCACCAAGGATCCCGAAACGGGAATCATGAATGTTGGCGTCTATCGCGGCATGGTGGCCGGGCACGACCGCATTCCCATCCTGATGTGGCGCGCGCAGCATATCGGACACCACGTCACTGCCTGGCAGCACGGCGGCAGCGCCGAGATGCCGATCGCGGTGGCGGTCGGCTGGGAGCCCTCGCTCGACTTTTGCGCGGGGGCGCCGGTGCCCAAGGGCGTGTGCGAGTACGACGTGATGGGCGCCATTCGCGGCGTGCCGGTCGAGCTGGTGAAGTGCGAAACCGTCGACCTTTACGTGCCGGCAGCGGC
>DASQXF010000156.1:0-4943 GCA_035639895.1 Xanthobacteraceae bacterium | reverse complement strand
CCGCAGAAACAGCAGATAACTGAAAGCGTCTTCGCGAAAACCTTGCGCCAACCTTTGCGCCAATGGACCCGCCCGGCGCACGAGATAGTCCCCCACCGCGCTCTTCGCGATCAGAAAGATGCAAATCGCTCCGACCGTCGCGCTCACCACCGCCGCCGCGCCGCCGACAATGCCACCGAACAGGATTCCGCCGGTCACGGTGAGATAGAAGCCGACCGGAATCGAGAGCGCGACGGCGCCGATATAGATCGCGATGTAGGCCGCGACGGCCGCCACTTGGTGCACCGCGATGAACGCCTTAAGCGCCTCGTGATGACGCACCAGCGTCTCGAACGAGAGCTGCCGATGCCAACCCATCGCAAACACGAGGGCCGACGCGACGACGACTACGATCAATGGAATGAGGCGCCGCGACGGGAATTTCGTTCTCGCGGCGCCTGCGGATGTCGAATCGTGATCGTCAGGCATGGTCGATTCACGCGCGTGATGCGGGCGTGCGGGCATTTGGCGGCAGCCGGCGGGCATCTGCAAGAGCGGCGCGATCCTAGCCGACCGCGGACCGCGAAAAGCCCCATTCACCGTTTTGTGACGCGCTCACGCGTCTTTGCCGCTACCGCAAGCTCGCATTGACGACTACCAGCGCCCTCCCGTATAAGCCCGCGAGTTTTGGGCTCGGCGACCCCGCTGTTGCGGGCCAAACAAGCCCACAGCCAGTTCCTAACCCCAGCGGGCGAGCCACATTAAGCGCCAGCGGAGAACAAGCCGTGAAGCGGACCTTTCAACCGAGCAATCTGGTGCGCAAGCGCCGTCACGGTTTTCGCGCCCGCATGGCCACCAAGGGCGGGCGCAGGGTCGTTGCCGCGCGCCGCGCGCGTGGACGCAAGCGGCTCAGCGCCTGAACGCCCGCCGCGGGGGCGCTCCTCCCATGCAGCGGCTCAGGCATCGCGCCGATTTCGTGGCCGCCGCGACCGGAGTCAAGGTGCCGACCGCTGCTTTCGTATTGCAGGCTCGCAAGCGCTCCGATGACGGTCCCGTCCGCGTCGGCTTTACCGTGTCGAGGAAGATTGGAACCGCGGTCGAGCGCAATCGGGTGCGGCGCCGGCTCAAGGAAGTCGTGAGGCTGTCGGCCGCAACTGGTCTTTCCTGCGGCCATGACTATGTGCTGATCGGACGGCGCGCCGCCCTGTCGTTGCCGTTCGACCAAATAACGCAGGATTTCGAGCGCGCGCTGCGGCGAGTCCCCAAATGAGCGACCAAAAGAACACAATCCTCGCCATCGTGCTGTCTGCGCTCGTCCTGATCGCGTGGCAGGTCTATTTCGGCCTGCCGCAGATGGAGAAGCAAAAGCAGATCCAGCAGCAACAGGCGCAGGAGCGTTCGCAGCAGCCGCCGGCAGCGCCGCAGCAGCCCGGCACGACGCAAACGCCCTCGGCACCGGGAACGCCGGCGCAAACACCAACTCAGCCCGGCGCCGTTCCCGCCCAGGCGATGACCCGGGACGCGGCGCTTGCAGCATCGCCGCGCGTGCGCATCGATACGCCGAGCCTCTCCGGCTCGATTGCCCTCAAGGGTGGCCGCATCGACGATCTCTCGCTCGTCAAATATCGCGAGACCGTCAATCCGAACTCGCCGCCCATCGTGCTGCTCGCTCCCTCGGGGAGCCCGCATCCGTTCTATGCCGACTTCGGCTGGTCGGCGCCGAGCGGGGCGTCGGTGAAGCTGCCGGGCTCCGATACGATGTGGCGGCAGGAAGGCTCGGGCGCGCTCGCGGTCGGCCAGCCGGTGACGCTGACCTACGACAACGGCGAGGGACTCCAATTCCGCCGTACCATCGCAGTCGACGACAATTATCTCTTTACCCTCAAGGATGAGGTCATCAACAACAGCGCGGCGCCGGTCACGCTCTATCCCTATGGGCTGATCTCGCGCCACGGAACGCCGGAGACACTGGGCTACTACATTCTGCACGAGGGATTGATCGGGGTGTTCGGCGACAAAGGTTTGCAGGAGGAAACCTACGCGAACATCGAGAAGCAGAAGGAGATTTCATTCACAACCACCGATGTATGGCTCGGCATCACCGACAAATATTGGGCCGCAACGCTTCTGCCCAACACCAAGATCCAGGTCAACGCGAAATTCTCGACCAGCACGATCGGCCACAACATCAAGACCTATCAAACCGATTATCTGGGCCCGGCGCAGACCATCGCAGCCGGCGGCACCGGCGCCGTCGACGGGCGTCTGTTCGCCGGCGCCAAAGAAGTTTCGATCGTTGACCACTACAACGACCAACTCCGGCTCAACAAGTTCGACCGGCTCATCGATTGGGGCTGGTTCTACTTCATCACCAAGCCGCTGTTCCTGGCGATGGACTGGATTTATCGCGAGGTCGGAAATTTTGGCGTCGCCATCCTGATCATCACGGTCATCATCAAGATCTTCTTCTTCCCGCTCGCCAACAAATCCTACGCGTCGATGGCGAAAATGAAGGCGGTGCAGCCGGAGATGATGGCGATTCGCGAGCGCTTCGCCGACGACAAGATGAAGCAGCAGCAGGCGATGATGGAGCTCTATAAGAAGGAGCAGATCAATCCGATCGCTGGCTGTCTGCCGATCATCATTCAGATCCCGGTGTTCTTCGCACTTTATAAGGTGTTGTTCGTCACCATCGAGATGCGGCACGCGCCGTTCTTCGGCTGGATCAAAGACCTCTCCGCCCCCGATCCGACCACGATCTTCAATCTGTTCGGGCTCATTCCCTGGGATCCCTCGCATGTCCCGGTGCTCGGGCCCTTCCTCATGCTGGGCATTTGGCCGCTCATCATGGGCGTGACCATGTGGTTCCAGATGAAGCTCAACCCGCCGCCGCCCGATCCGACGCAGGCGATGATCTTCAACTACATGCCGATCATCTTCACGTTCATGCTGGCGAGTTTTCCGGCCGGGCTGGTGATCTATTGGGCTTGGAACAACACGCTTTCGGTCGCCCAGCAGAGCGTGATCATGCACAAGCACGGCGCTAAGATCGAGCTGTGGGACAATCTCAAGGCCACTTGGGAAAGCCTGAAGGGTCTTTTCAAAAAAAAAAGTAAGGCAGGCGTAAGCGGCTCGTCGTCATGAGCAGGGCGCAGGCGTCCTCGCTTGCCTCCTCTATTTTCAGTCGACCTGAAATCGAAGCGGGCCGCAAACTGTTCGCGGGCGACTGGCACTTCACCGCCGCCGCGGGATCGGTTGAGGCGCTGCCGCCGATGCGCGGCATCGACGTCGCCGTTGCCGGGCGTTCCAACGTCGGCAAATCGAGTCTCATCAACGCGCTCACCGGCCGCCGGGCGCTGGCACGCATCTCGCACACGCCGGGACGCACGCAGGAGCTGATCTTCTTTCGCGGCCCCTCGAAGCTCGCCCTCGTCGACATGCCCGGCTACGGCTACGCGGCCGCGTCCAAGACCAAGATCAAGGCCTGGACCACGCTCATCCATGCGTTTCTGCTGGGCCGGGCCAATCTGGCCCGCGTCTATCTTCTCGTCGACGCGCGCCACGGCCTCAAGCCGACGGACGCCGAGGTGCTCGAGACGTTGGACAAGGCGGCGGTCAATTACCAAATCGTGCTGACCAAAGCCGACGCGACGACGCAGGCTAACCTCGCGGCACTTGTCGAGGCGACCAAGGAAGCGCTCGCCAAGCACCCCGCGGCGCACCCGGAGGTGCTGGTGACCTCGGCCCGCACCGGCGCCGGCATTCCCGAGCTGCGTGCCGCCATGGCGCGCCTCATCAAGGAACGCGGTGCGAGTTAGCTCTGCTGCGTCACGTGCCGCGGGCGCGCGGGCGCCGCGCGTGCCCTCTCCCCGCCGGGTGAGGGCTGCGCTTGCTTTGCAAGGTCACGGAATGGTTGAGGGGGATTCGGAGTCATCAGCATCTCTCGGTAACCCCTCCCCCACCCGTCTACCCCAAATGGGGAAAGGGAGCGCACCGAGTTTGCGGCGCGCTCATCGGCAGTCCCGCATGTCGCTTCGCTCATGCGGGCTACCAACGGCGAGGTTGCCCTCTTTCGCGCGGCGCGCCGGATCGCTAAAAGGCGCAGCGACGTCCCGCCGCCGGAAAATTCTGCGATGACCGCGCCCCACGATATCGCCCGTGTCCTGTCGGAAGCGCTCCCGCACATGCAGCGCTACGACGAGGAAACCGTCGTCGTGAAATACGGCGGCCATGCCATGGGCGAGGAGGAGATGGCGCGAAGCTTTGCCCGCGACATCGTGTTGCTGGAGCAGACCGCAATCAATCCGGTGGTCGTGCATGGCGGCGGGCCGCAGATCGGTGAGATGCTCAAGCGACTCGGGATCAAGTCGGAGTTCGCCGCCGGGCTGCGCATCACCGACGCGGCGACGATCGAGATCGTCGAAATGGTGCTCGCAGGCTCGATCAACAGCCAAATCGTCGGCTTCATCAACGAGGCCGGCGGCAAAGCGGTGGGGCTGACCGGCAAGGACGGCAACATGGTGCTCGCGCGCAAGCTGAACCGCACCGTGATCGACCCTGGCTCCAATATCGAGAGAATGGTCGACCTCGGCTTCGTCGGTGAGCCGGAAAAGATCGACACGACCGTACTCACACAAATCCTCGGCCGCGAGCTCATTCCGGTGCTGGCCCCGCTCGCGGCCTCGGCACAAGGCGGCACTTACAACGTCAACGCCGACACCTTTGCCGGCGCCATCGCCGGTGCGCTCAAGGCCAAACGCTTACTCTTGCTCACCGACGTGCCCGGCGTGCTCGACAAGTCCAACAAGCTGATCAAGCAGCTCTCTCCCGACGACGCGCGCGAGTTGATCGCTGACGGCACAATTTCGGGCGGGATGATTCCCAAGGTGGAGACTTGCATCTATGCGCTCGAAGCGGGCGTAGAGGGTGTTGTGATCCTCGATGGCAAAGTCCCGCACGCGGTG
>DASQXF010000155.1:0-3342 GCA_035639895.1 Xanthobacteraceae bacterium | reverse complement strand
CTACAAGGTTCCCCTGCGTGAGAACCAGACCGTGCTCGACGTGGTGACGTTCGTGCAACGCCACCTCGATCCGACGCTGTCCTACCGCTTTGCCTGTCGCGTCGGCATGTGCGGCTCCTGCGCCATGACCGTGAACGGCCGCCCCCGTTGGACTTGCCGCACGCACGTCTCGAGCGTCGCCAAGAGCGGCCAAATCGAGATCGGGCCGCTGCGCAATCTGCCCGTCATCAAGGATCTGGCCGCCGACATGCGCCCCTTCTTCGAGAAGTGGCAGCAGGCCAAGGGCGCGTTCGTTCCGTCAGGCACGCGCAACGACGGTATCGCGCCGATCAGGCCGGACAGCGCCGCGCGCATCAGCGCGGACGCTGCCATCGAGTGTATCAATTGCGGCATCTGCTATGCCGCCTGCGATACGGTGCGTTGGAACTCCGATTATCTCGGACCGGCGGCGCTCAACCGCGCCTGGACGCTGGTGAACGACGAGCGGGACAGCGCAACGATTGAGCGGTTGCAAGTGGTCGCGGCGTCCGGTGGCTGCCATGCGTGCCACTCGCACCAGTCTTGCCAGGAACTCTGTCCGCAGCGTCTCAATCCGACCGCCTCGATCGCCGCGCTCAAGCGCCGCACCATGTGGGCCTATCTGAAAGGCGAAATATGAGCGTTCGCCTCTATGTCTGGCAGCGGCTGACCGCAGCGGTCATGGTGCCGCTGGTCCTCGTGCATGTCGCCCTCATCTTCTATGCCACGCGCAAGGGATTGAGCGCGGCGGACATTCTCGGGCGCACGCGCGGCAGCCTCGCGTGGGCGTCGTTCTACGGCGCCTTCGTCATTGCCGTGGCCGTTCACGCCGGCATCGGGGTTCGCACCGTACTGGCCGAATGGTCGCCCCTCAACGCGCGCAACGCCGGCATCCTCGCCGGCGCCTTCGCGGTGCTGCTGTTCGTCCTCGGCCTGCGCGCCGTCGCCGCCGTGGTGCTGCCGTGACCGCGCGCAGCGCAAGTCATCGCAACAGCGTGCTTTGGATTGCCGCGCTGGTGCATCGGCTGTCCGGACTGGCCCTCGCCATTTTCCTGCCCGCGCATTTCTTGACGCTGGGCCTCGCCATTCAGGGCGAAGCGCCGCTCGAGAGCTTCCTGCGCTGGAGCGATCAGCCGCTGGTGAAGATGGCCGAAAGCGGGCTCGTCTTTCTGCTGCTGGTGCATATGCTGGGAGGCCTGCGCGTGCTGGTGATCGAGAATCTTGCCTGGCGCGACCGGCAGAAGGAGCTTGCGACGCTCGCGGCCGGACTGTCGGCGGTGATCGCATTCGTCCTGCTCGCGCGCATGTTCTGACGATGACCATCGAGCGGCTCAAGACCGATATTTTGATCCTGGGATCCGGCGGCGCCGGTCTGTTCGCGGCATTGCACGCGTTCAAGGCCAATCCCGATCTCGACATCACTGTTGCCGCCAAGGGGCTGCTCGGCAAATGCGGCTGCACGCGCATGGTGCAGGGCGGCTACAACGTGGCGCTCCATCCCGGCGACTCGGTCGAGCGCCATTTCATGGACACGATCGAAGGCGGCAAATGGCTGCCGCATCAGGAACTGGCCTGGACGCTGGTGAGCACGGCGGTCGAGAGGGTGCGCGAGCTGGAGAACGAGATCGGCTGCTTTTTCGACCGCAATCCGGATGGCACGTTGCACGGCAAGGCGTTCGCCGGGCAGAGCTTCGACCGTACGGTACATAAGGGCGATCTCACCGGTATCGAGATCGTCAATCGGCTGATGGAACAGGTCTGGGCGCGGCCGATCCGTCGTCTGGAGGAGCACCGCGCGGTCACGCTCATTCCGGGAAGCGAGGGCGCGCTCGCTGGCGTGTTGATGATCGACATGCGCACCGGCGCGTTCCGCTTCATTGCGGCGCAAGCGGTGCTGCTGGCGACGGGCGGCGGGCCGACGATGTATCGCTATCATACGCCGTCCGGCGACAAGAGCATGGACGGCCTGGCGATGGCGCTGCGCGCGGGGCTGCCGCTGCGCGACATGGAGATGGTGCAGTTTCATCCGACCGGCTTGCTCGCGGGACCCGACACGCGCATGACCGGCACCGTGCTGGAGGAGGGGCTGCGCGGGGCGGGCGGCCATCTCCTCAACGGGGCGATGCACCGCTTCATGGGCGACTATGACGAAAAACTCGAGCGCGCCACGCGCGATGTCGTCAGCCGGGCGATTTACACGGAGATGAAGGCCGGGCGCACCACGCCGAATGGCGGCGTCTACATCAAGATGAGCCATCTCGGGCCTGACAACGTGGCAAAAGAGTTCAAGGGAATGGTCGACCGCTGCCGCGACTGCGGCTTCGACCTCGCCGGCGGCTTGGTCGAGGTGGTGCCGACCGCGCATTACTTCATGGGCGGCGTCATCTGCGGCGCGGACACCTCGACCAATTGGCCCGGGCTTTTCGTCGCCGGCGAGGATGCCAGCGGCATGCACGGCGCGAACCGGCTGGGCGGCAACGGGGTCGCGAACTCGACCGTCTTCGGTGGAATCGCCGGCGACCTGATGCCGCGGTGGATCGGCACCAATCCCGGCCATCGGTCGCCCGATGAGCGCGTGCTGGAGGCGGAAGTGCAGCGTGCGCTGCATCCGTTCACGCGCGAAGGCGGCAATTTGAACGATCTGCGCGAGAAGCTTCTCGACACGATGTGGGACGACGTCGGGGTCATCCGCGACCGCAATGGTCTCGATCGCGCCATCGCGGCGCTCGATGCAATCGAGGCGGAACTTTTGACGACGGGCGTCGCCGAGGAGAACCGCGCCTTCAACCTCACCTGGCACGATTGGCTTAATCTACGCTCGCTTGTGGAGGTCAGCCGGGCGATTGCGCTCGCGGCCTTAAAGCGCGAGAATTCGCGTGGCGCGCACTTCCGTTCCGACTTTCCGGAGCCGGGCGATTTGGCGAGTTCGCGCTTCACGGTCGCGCGGCAAACGGCCGGTGGTTTGGAAATCACCGAGGAGCCGGTTCAGTTCACCCGTGTGCGGCCGGGCGAGACGCTGCTGCCAGGAAGCCGCACCATCACCGTCTCCGCCGCCGAGCGGGGAAGCGGCATCGCGGCCGAATAGAGCGAGGCCAGCATGATTTCCATATCGTCCATTCAACGCACGGCCGAAGAGTTGATGGCCAAGGCGGCGATCGAGATTCCCGATGACTATCTCGCCGGCTTGCGCAGATGCGCCGACACCGAAAAGGGCGATCTATCCGCCTTCGTCATCAAGGCGATGCTGGAGAACTACGACGCCGCCAAGGAGGACCGCCGCGCCATGTGCGGCGACACCGGCCTGCCGCGCTGGTACGTCAAGAT
>DASQXF010000154.1:0-5565 GCA_035639895.1 Xanthobacteraceae bacterium | reverse complement strand
GCCGCCGCACCGGGGTTGGCGCGATCTGCTTATCGCGGCGGCAACCGGACGGCCTTCCGTCTCCATTGGCACGCTTGCATGCTCTTTTTTGATTGCCGTTCCGGGCTTATATTGAGAGGTGCCGGCGCGAGCCGGCTATGGCAATAAACGGCCGCCGTAATAAACCTATCGGACCCGGGGGCAGTACCCGGCGCCTCCACCATCAGGGGGTCAGTGGTCAGAAGTCGTTCATCAGACGCGACCGCTGATTACTGATCGCTGAGACGGGGGCGAAATAGGATCGACGAGGGCGTAAAGGGCGTGCTTTTGCCCGGCATGGTTCCACCGTTATCGGGCCGCATTCATAGTTGCCAACGACAACTATGCTCCGGTTGCCCAGGCCGCGTAATGCGGTTTGGAATACCGATCTGAAGTCCTGAGGTCTTAGCAGCTTCAGGCGGGGTTCGGAGGCACCTGGCAACAGAAGCCTCCACTTCCATATTGTTAGCCATGCTGGCGCGCTCGTGGTCGCGCGCGATAGCATTGCATCCGTGAGTCCATCGCGCGCGTCGGGTCGGGTGGAGCGCAGCGCGTTCAAGGGATTACCCATGGCCGTCGATCACATCCGCTACGACATCTTGGCGCAAGACGCCTTACGCGGGCTCGTGCGTAAAGTCCTCATGGACGCCGCCAAGAACGGTCTACCCGGAGAGCATCACTTCTATATTTCCTTCGACACGCGCGCCGATGGTGTGCGTTTGTCGCCGCGCATGCGCGCGCAGTACCCCGAGGAGATGACCGTCGTCCTGCAGCACCAGTTCTGGGATCTGGAAGTGAGCGAGAGTGGCTTCGAGGTCGGCGTCTCCTTTGGCGGCATCCCGGAACGACTAGCGGTCCCGTTTGCCGCGGTTAAAGGCTTCTTCGATCCTTCGGTGCAGTTCGGCTTGCAGTTCGAGGAGGTGGTGGAGGGCGGCCTCGAAGAATCCGGTCAAGCCGAGCAGAATGCCGCTGCAGAGATCACGCGCGACGCAGCGCGGTCGGGGGAGCACACCGCGATTGCGCCCGTGCCCGTAGCCGCCAATCCTGAGCCGGCGAAGACGGCAACGGACGCCCAAGATGACAAACCGGCCGGAGGCGAGGTCGTGCAGCTCGACCGTTTTCGCAAAAAATAAAGTTCGCAAAAAACAGAAAGCGAGTGCGCTGCCGGAGTGACCGGCGTGCTTCACCCGCGCGACGGCATGGCTTTCAAGCCCAAACGTGCGCCACGCTGCAGACGCATGGGCGGTAAACCTTTTGTGAGGGACGCGATCGTTTATCAACGCGGACATGCAAGCCCGCATTTCCGTCCACCGATGCCGGCGCAAAATTTTTCCGAGAATCGTCTTCCCAACGCCAGCCGCACCGAAGTTCGATTTGGGCGAGAAATCCTACACATCTCAAATAGATAGCTTCGTAAGAGCAGCATGTATTCGGCGGTTGCGCGCGATACTTGCCCAACCGTATCGATCCTGATTCCCGGGCCTGAAAGTTCGAATAAAAGCTGCAATCCCCCGACTGTTTTCCTCGGGCGGGAACTCACACGGGAACCCGCCGCCACGCTATGGGCGCATTTGGCTCCGAAGCCACGTGCGAGGAAACACCCCGGAGCGGCTCATCGGTGCGGCATGGGCGAGATCGTTAACCTGCGCAGAGCGCGCAAACGGGCCGAACGGCAGCTGGCTGAACGAACAGCATCTGCCAATCGACTGCGGTACGGACGCAGCAAAGACCAGCGCGATCTGGAGGCTAAACGAGATGTCAAAGCCCGCCGCGACCTCGACCGCCACAGGATCGAAACGGGAGACGAGCGATGAAATCTCCGGTCGTCAAACGCTCCATCGTCATTGCCGGCCATAAGACCAGCGTCAGCCTCGAGGATGCGTTCTGGAAGGGGCTCAAGGACATCGCCAGCGTGCGCGACATGACCTTGTCCGAACTGGTCGCCGCGATCGACTCGGAGCGGCAACATGGCAACTTGTCGTCGGCCATTCGCCTGTTCGTGCTCGACTTCTATCGCAACCAGCTTTCCGACCATAAGACGGCGCGCGAGGGACCGCGGGACGTGATCGAGGCGCGCGCCGCCTCGAGCGCGTAGCCGCACTAATATCCGAACAATATCTCTGAGAGAGAGCGCGGCCGCGCGGGCGCGGCGGGCGGCTTGTGCGCTTGGGTCGGCGCGGCTGGCGGGGCTGCCGGCTGTGCACGCGGTGCACGTGGGATCGGCGCCGGCCGGATGTCGATCGGCGGCGGCAGCGGTTGAACCGCTTCAGCCGCGGGGCCGGGTGGTTTCGGCTTGGCAGGGCTCGGCACCTTCGGCGCAGCCGGATCGGCATTGGTCTTGACCGCGGCGGGTTGCGTCGACGAGGCAGGCGAGCGCCCTTCGAGTACGTCCAGCTTTTTCGACTGCTGCTCGACCGCGCGCAGCGCAAGCCAACTCGCGAGCGCAGCGACATCGATGGTGCGCTTGGGCGTCTCGATCGGTCCCTTCAGCACGATCCCGATTTCCGGCCGCGTATCCGCGGGACCGCCCGAGCCGGCGGCTCCGAACAAGGTGAGCCGTGCGTCGAGGGCACCGTCCGACAAATTGATGTTTCCGCCCGCGGCGAGATCGGCGCGTTGCGCGCGTACCGTCGGGTTGCTCAGCCGCGCCTGGCCATCACTGATCGTGATCGCCCCCTCGGCGAGCGCGACGCCAAGGCCACCGCGCGTGAGCGCGGCATCCACGCGGTCTCGTATCCTGGTCGCGTCGATGGGCAAGCCCTGATCGACCGCACGAATCACCGCATCGAATGCCGCAGGATCAAGCCGCATCACTCGGCCGTTTTCGAGCGTGAAGCTGCCGCTGCCGACCAGCGAGCCGACAAGCGCCACCGGACTCATTCCCGTCCCCTCCGCGCTCGCCGCAAGGGTCAGCCGACCCGAGAGTGTTCCTTCGGGCAGCAGTTCGCCGGCATTGCCGCCGACGAGGCGCAGCTGCGTGCGCGCAGTGAGCCCATCGGCGCGGCGCAGAAACGTCAGGTCTGCGGCCGCCTGGCCCCCGGCAAGGCGGCCTTCCATTCCCTGCAACGCCAATTCGGAGTCTCCGAAGCGAAGCACGCCGCGGACATCCTGCGCGGCAAGCTTGGGCGTGAGCGCAAGGCGCGCCGCTTTGACGGCGACCTGACCGCTAAGAGCAGGTAACGCCTGTTCGAACGGTTCGGCCGGCCAAGGCCCCGATGCATTTGTGCTCGCGCCCGTCGTGGCGCTCGCGGCGCCTTGCGCCGGCATCCCGATTGCGACGGCGATGGCGGCCGGCAGATCGAGCGTGCCCAGTTCGAGGTCGCCGTCGATCGCGATCGGCTCCTGTTGCATCCCAAGCCCGAGCCGCCCGCGGACGCTTGCTCCCGCCACTGTGCCCGTAAGCTCGCTGATCTGCACGGCCCCCTGGCTCAAAACGACCCGCGCCGTCACCGATGCCGGCAGCGGCTCGGCCGGGCGGCCGCTCGGCCGAGGCGAGCGAATAGTCGCATTGGCGATCTTGAGATTGAGGTCGGCGCTCGCGCGATCCGCCACGCGAACGGAGCCGTTGCTGGCGACGTTGAGCGCGCCTGCCGCGAGTTGGGCGTCAACGGCAAGCTCGCCGTCGAGTGCGCCTTTCAGCGCCAACGTCACGCGCGCCGCCCGCTTGTCGACCGCGAGGAAACGATCGAGGCCGATACATTCGATCAGCGCAGCCGCGTCATCCGCATCGAGCCTCCCGCTGAGGTTCACCTTGGTGGCCGCGAGCGCCGCGAGTTCGTTGAGCTTGATCGCGTCACTGGCACTGGCTGCGTCGCCTTGCAGCGCGACGCGGAACGCGCCGGCGCGCCCGTCGATCTTGATCTTCGCGGCCGCGCTTCCCGCCGCGGCCGGATCGAGGCTCACGGCCGCGCGCAATGTGAGCGGCGTCAAGCGTGGCGCCGAGCGGCGCAGCCGCTCGCCCGCTTCCGGCGCGATTTTTTCCACCAGCGCCAGGATGCCGTCCAACGCCCGCGCGTCGACGTCGAGCGTCATCGCGCCGTGCGGCGGCTGGGCTTTGGCATCGATGCGGCCTTTGGCCGCCAGTGTCGCTCCGCCGAAGTCTGCAATCGCGAGCCGCGCGATCTCGAAGCCGTTTGCATCGCTGCGCATCTCGATCTCGGCCTGCTTCGCCTCGATGCCGGCGACGAGCGCGCGCGCAATCTTGAGCGAAAGCGCACCTTCGCGCGGCCAATCGAACGTCGTCTCGCCGAGCACCGCCTTGGCAACGGCGTGGACGCGGTCGAAATCGATTTCCGGCGTGCTCAGGGCGGCCTCGAGTCGCGCCGGCCGCTCGTGATGCGCCCAGCTGTAACTCAGGCGTCCGGCAACGGTCACGCGGTCGAGATCGAGCTTGAGGCGATCGATGGTGATGGCATCGCTGCCGGCGGTAAGGTCACCGGCGAGGCGCAGCGAACCGGCGGATACAAGCTGCTCGTCGCTGCGTTCGGTCAACCAGGCGACGAGCGCGCGCGGATCATTGGCCTCGAGGCGCGTCGATCCCACGAACTGCGCGCCGGTCGAGGTCGCGCCGAGCCGGCCGCTCAACCGCAACTGGGTCATGCCCGGCGCGCGCAATTCCAGGCGCTTGATCTCCACCCCGGCAGCATCGGTCTTCACATCGGCAGCGAAGCGTGCCAGCGCCGCACCAGCGAGCGTGACGCCCTCGGCGCTGAGGTTCAGCGCCGAGGGAATGGGCAGCCCAGACGCTGCCAGGAAGGACTCGGCCAACGTCTTGACGGCGGCGAGCGGACGCCGACGCGCCGGCTCGGGCAGCGCCAGCACGCGGTCGAGGTCGATGTGCGGCGACGACAGCGCGGCCTTGAACTCCGGCTGCCGCCCAAACGTGAGATCGGCGGTGCCTCTGAGTTTCACCGGCCGGTCGTCGGGCCCATACTGGAATTCGATCTGCTCCAACACCGCCGCGCCGCTGTCTCCCCTGATCCGGCTGGTGACCCGCCACGGCTCGGTGATGACCGAGCCGGCGCCTGCGGGCGCACGGCCGACTGCGCGTGCGAGTTGAAGGCTGCCTTCGAAGCGCGGCACCCCACGCTGCACCCAGATCGAGACGTCCGCTTCGGCGGCGAGCGGCTGCTCGGTCGCATCGACGGCCAGCCGCACCTTGGCCGCGCCGTCGTCGGCGATCCGCCCGATAGCGAAGCGATAAGGATAGCGCTGGCCGGCGATGACCAATGAGCCCTCCCCTTTGGCCGGCCCGACGAGCGAGCGGACCTCGCCGGTGAAGTCGAACCTCTCGAGCACGACTCGGGCATCGCTCGCGGCATCGGCCAGGCTGGCGCGGCCGTCCTGGATTTGCAGCCGGGCGATGGATACCCCCTCGAGATTGAAGCCGAGCTTGGGAACGGGCCAGGCCACGCGGCCGGTGCCGTCGAGCCGCGCGGTGAATTCGGGGCCTTGCAGCTGCGCCTCGGCAATGCGCCATTCACCGCGCGCCAGCGCACCCAGCGCGAATTCGATGCGCAAGTGCCGCGCACGTACCTTGCTGCCTTC
>DASQXF010000153.1:0-6070 GCA_035639895.1 Xanthobacteraceae bacterium | reverse complement strand
GTTGGCGGCAGCGCTGAGCTTGTCGATCACCGCGCGAGGCGTGCCAGCGGGCGCCACGAGACCGAACCACACGCCCGCGTCGAAATCGGGCAGCCCGGCCTCGGCCATGGTCGGCACGTTCGGCGCGAAGTGCGCTCGCTTAGCCGAACTCACGGCAAGGGCCTTGAGCTTCCCCGCTTCCACGTGCGGGATCATCGTCGAAGCGACGCCGAGCATCATCGAAACGCGGCCGGCCAGGAGATCGGTGACTGCAGGCGGGCTGCCCTGATAGGGCACGTGAACGAGCTTGATCTTCGCGCCGACACTGAAAAGTTCAGTGGAAAGATGCGGCACGGTACCAGGTCCGACCGACGCGTAAGTGAGTTCGCCGGGCTTGGACCTCGCCAGTTCGATGAGCTCCTTGACACTCGATACGCCCAGCGAGGGATGAACCGCGAGGATGAGCGGCAGCACGGTCAGCGGCGTCACTGGCGCGAAATCCTTGGCAAAGTCGAAGCGGGAATTGGGATTGATGGCGGCGCTCGTGAGATTCGATGCCGTACCTACAAACAGCGTATAGCCGTCCGCCGGGGCACGAGCGACGAACTCCGCCGCTAGGCTGCTGCCGGCGCCCGGCCGGCTTTCCACCACCACCTGCTGGCCGAGCGTCTCGCTCATGCCGGCGCCGACGACGCGGGCGGTGATATCGGCCGCCGAACCCGGCGGGAAGCCGATGATCAGGCGGATGGGCTGCGAGGGAAAATCACCCGCACGCCCGTGCGGCACGCCGACGACCGCGGTCAGCGCCAGAATCAAGCCCAATACGGCAGTCCGTCGCATGGCAGTCCTCCCCTTGCTGCGGCTTGTTACGTCGGATGCGCCGGTCGCCGCCACACCAGCCGGTTGTTGGCTCCATCAGATCAGCGAAGTGATCTTATTCGCCTGCGGGCCAGGAGGCGATGTCGCTCATTGGCACACCGGAGCGGGCTCGCTGGGTGCATCAAACACGCGGCGACATGGGCGTTTGGAAAGCAATCCGAAAATCCGCGAAGTCCACGCGATGAGGACGTCGCAACCGCGCTACCGTGAAAGCCAATATTCGAGCTCAATCTGCGTCTCGTTCAGCCCTACCGTGGGATCGGCCGTTAGCGACATTCGCACAAACCCCTGGAGTGCGGCGAGCTTGCCTGTGCCGCCGCTGATGGGCCCGAACGTGGTGGCGGTGAACGCCATCGAGCCCGGGTCTTGCACCGCCAGGGTCGAGCTCTGCACGAAGAACTTGTCGCCGTTTTCCGCAATATACACGTGATAGACGACGGCCGGTCCATTGTTGTTGGTGTAATCGGAGACGCCGCGCGTCCACGACTCCACGATCTTGAGTCCGTTGATCACGAGCGGGTTGTTGGGATAGGTGTGGCGAACCTCGAACAGCCGAAGCTGATGGCCGGGCACGTCGCCCACATCGATCACATGCTGTTGGGTGTAACTCGCGTTCGCCGGCTCGACGTTGAAGGCGAGCTGGATTCTGCGCCCCGCCCGCGCATCGCCGGTGGGCGCCGCTGCCAGGCCCAGCAGCGCCGCGGTCGTCAGCACAACCATCGCTATCCGTTTCATGGCACCCTCTCCGGGCACGCCTGCGCGCTGGATTGCTTTGCCTCACGCCAGACGGGTTTTTCTCTCGGCGACAAACGCCGCATGCCTCGACCCGAGCCTGCACTCAAAAGAGTTCGCGATGTGTGAAGTGGCTCACAAACCCACGCCTTCGGAAATAATTCCTTGTGGCTTTGAAGAGGCCTTTGCGGAACGGAACGGACCGGCTGTCGCAGCGTTGAGCCACGAGGATGCGGGGCGTGCGTTCACTTCGTATGCAAGTGGCATCGAAAGGACGACGAGTAGGGCTGGCGGGACAAAGCCGAAGATGACGACGCGACCTGCCGAACGGTTCAAAGCCGGCGCGAAGAAAAGCGGCGGAATCGGTTCAAGGCCGCATGCAGGGCCGACACGCGCCACCAATTGGCGGCCGGTTGGCTCCAAACGCCTCCAGCGGCAGCGTCGCGCGCAAGGAGGCTAGATCATCTTCCGATCAGATCGAATCACACTCCGGTCACCGTCCTGCCCGCGCTGATCGCGGACATCATGTCTTTGCGCCATGTAAACAAAAAGGTGGCCGGGACGAGCCCGGCCCTGATTCTAGTTTCATGTTGTACTTGGCAACGCCGCTGCCGGTTGTTCACACGGCATGGAGGGGCTGCACGACGTGGGCGGCCGCGGTCAGTCGATGATCTCGATCACCCGACGTCCCGACGGCTCAACAAGTACGACATGATCATTCCAGTAGAAATACCTGTGACCGCGCGCCACGCCCCATTCCGCTGGGACCGACATGAGCTCGACATCGGCCGGCACCGTGGAACCGACGGTGACTCGCTCGCGGATCGTGACGGGGTTGATGCGCTGCTTCACCACGTATTCCCTGATCTTGAGCCGCTGCTCGGGCTCGATGACGACGGTCTGCGCGATGGCTTGACTGCTCGCCAGGAGCGCGATCGCAGCCGCGCCGATCATCAATGCGCGTCTCATAACTGGCCTCCATGTTTTGCGGGCGCATGAGCACCCGCCAACTAACTGCTGTGGCAGGAGATTTGTTCCGGGCCGGATCCGTGTGAGAGATCCGAGCAAGCTCCCATCACGTCCGAAAGTGCTTCGACAGCTTGAGTCCTTGCGCCTGATAGTTCGAGCCGATGCGCTCCCCGTAAAGCGAATGCGGTCGCGCCAGCATCTTTTCGTAAACGAGCCGCCCCACGATTTGGCCGTGTTCGAGGATGAATGGCACTTCGCGCGAGCGCACCTCCAGTACCGCGCGCGCCCCGCGCCCGCCGGCGCCCGCGTAGCCGAAGCCGGGATCGAAGAAGCCGGCATAGTGCACGCGAAACTCGCCTACTAACGGGTCGAACGGCACCATCTCGGCGGCGTAGTCGGGCGGCACTTGAACGGCCTCTTTCGAGGCGAGGATGTAGAACTCGCCGGGGTCGAGAATGAGATTGCGCTCCTTGCGGGAGCGCATCGGTTCCCAGAAATCGGCGACGTCGTAGCCCGCTCGGCGCTCGACGTCGATAACGCCAGTGTGGCGTTTGGCGCGGTACCCGACGAGGCCGTCGGGACCGAGCCCGGAAAGATCGACGCCCACTGCGATTCCTTCGCTGACGTCAGCGTCGTCGTCATCCACCAAGCACTCGCGTCCGTGAAGCGCGCGCAAGGTATCGGCGTCGAGCAGCGCGTTGCCGCGACGGAAGCGGATTTGCGACAGGCGAGAGCCTTCGCGCACCAGCACTGGAAATGTGCGCGGGCTGATCTCAGCGTAAAGCGGGCCATGATAGCCCGTCGAGATATGATCGAAGCCGCGGGTCTCGTCCGCGATCACGCGGGTGAAGACATCGAGCCGTCCGGTCGAGCTTTTGGGATTGGCGGCGGCGGCGATGTCATCGGGCAAGGCCAGACTTTCGATGAGCGGCACGATGTAGACGCAACCGGTTTCCAGCACGGCGCCGTCGCCCAGCGCAATCTCGTGCAGCTTGAGGTCGTCGATGCGCTCGGCAACCGTCGTGTCCGGCCCCGGCAAAAAACTGGCGCGCACGCGGTAAGCCACTTCGCCGAGGCGCAGATCGAGACTTGCAGGTTGGATCTGGTCGGAGACGAGCTCGTAGGCGCGTAGAATAGCGCCCTCGCGCACCAGCGTTGCGATCAGGTGGTCGGGCAGAATGCCTTTTTCGTCGATTGCCAAGGCGAGCGACAAGTCCGTAAGGTCCCCGATGACGCGCGTCTGCGGTGAGTCGAGATTAGAGCGAAATGACATGAGGTTTAATCGTCATGCCCGCGCTTGTCGCGGGCATCCACGTCTTTTTTGCATGACAAGATCAAAGAGGTGGATGGCTGGGACAAGCCCGGCCATGACGCAAGAATGCGTTGGGCCCGCTTGACGGAAAGACATCGACCGCGCTAGAGGACATTTATCCCGTGGTCATTTGAGCCGGCCGGCTTGCAGCCACGTAAAACAAGTCGCTAAAAGGCCGGGGACGCGTAGGACCCGGCGGAGCTTTTCTGGCCGGGATTTTTGTTGGGCAAAGGAGACCCAGATGTCCGCGTCCGCGAAGCGAAACTACCGCCCCGAGACCGAACTCGTGCATGCCGGAATCCTGCGCTCGCAATTCGGCGAAACGTCGGAGGCGCTTTTCCTCACCCAAGGCTATGTCTACGAGAGCTCGTTGAGCGCGGAAAAGCGCTTCAAGAACGAAGAACCGGGCTATCAGTATTCCCGCTTCGCCAATCCCACCGTCACCATGTTCGAGCAGCGCATGGCCGCGCTCGAAGGGGCGCAGGCGGCGCGCGCGACCGCGACCGGGATGGCGGCGGTCACCACCGCGCTGATGGGACAGGTCAAAGCCGGCGATCACATCGTGTCGTCGAAGGCGGTGTTCGGCTCCTGCCTCTATGTCGTGGAGGAGCACCTGCCCCGCTACGGCGTGGCCTCGACGCTGGTCGACGGGACAGACCTCGATCAGTGGCGCAAGGCAGTGCGGCCGAACACCAAGACCTTCTTTCTCGAAACCCCGACCAACCCGGCGCTCGAGGTGCTCGATATCAAGGCGATCGCCGAGATCGCGCACGCGGCGGGCGCGACGCTGGTCGCCGACAACGTGTTCTCCACGCCGCTGTTCCAGCGGCCGCTCGAATTGGGGGCCGATTGCGTGGTCTATTCCGCCACCAAGCACATCGACGGCCAGGGGCGCTGCCTTGGCGGCGTCATTCTCGGCTCGGAAAAATTCATTCAAGATCACATCGCCGTGCCGATCCGCCAGACCGGCCCGTCGCTGTCGCCGTTCAACGCGTGGGTCCTGCTGAAAGGCTTGGAGACGCTGTGCGTGCGCGTGCGCCGGCAGACCGACACGGCGGCGACGGTCGCGGTCGCGATCGCCGAGCATCCCAAGATTTCGCGCCTGATCTATCCGGGCCGGCCTGATCATCCGCAGGCCGAGATCGTGCGGCGGCAGATGCAGGGGGGCTCGACGCTAGTCGCATTCGAGATCAAGGGCGGAAAGGCGGCCGCGTTTCGCTTTCAGGACGCGCTCAAGCTCATCCGCATCAGCAACAATCTCGGCGACGCCAAGAGCTTGATCACGCATCCGGCGACGACGACCCATCAGCGCTTGACGCCGGCGGCGCGCGCCGAGCTCGGCATCAGCGACGGGCTGGTGCGGCTCTCCTGCGGCCTCGAGCATCCGGACGATCTGGTCGAGGACTTGCTCACGGCGCTGAAGCGGCGTGAATGAGTGAAGACAGACGGTGCGCCGTCCTTAACCTACCGCACCGCTTGCGTCCCTATCACGGTGGTGGTCGGGCGCGTCGCGGCCTCGGCGATCGCCATGCCCAGCGCCTTGGCAAGGCAGGCATAGCTCCAGTCGTTCATGTGCAGCCCGTCCGACGACACGAACGTCTCGAACGGCAGATGATCGGTCTCGTACCAGTGCCGCATCAGATCGAAGCGATGAAAGAGCGGCACGTGCTCGGCCTTCGCCGTCGTGGCAATCAGCGAGACCATGCTCTCGACGTTCGGCTTGGCGAGCACGCGCGGCGCGTATTGCGGATCGATCAGCACAACCTCGGCGCCCGCCGCCCTGATGCGCGCCAGCCCCTCGTGCAGAAGCGAGGCGTGCGGCGGCAGCGCTTTGTCCCGCAGCAGGGAATTCGTCCCGGCCTGCCACAGCACAAGATCCGGCTTTTCGGCAATGACGGCGCTGTCGAGGCGCGCGAGCATGCCCTCGGCATCGTCGCCGTTGACGCCGCGGTTCAGCACGGTGATCTCATGTCCCGGGAAACGGCGGGCAAGCTCCTCCGCGAGCCGGCTCGGATAGGATGCAGCGGACGTGCTTGCGCCTGCGCCATAGGTAGATGACGAGCCTAGCGCCACGATCTTGATCGGCTTGCCGGCGGCAAGCAGTCGCCCGGTCCGCGGCAATGGGCGATCAAACCGCACTTGCTCGGCCGCCACCGCGCAGGCGGGCTGCCGCGCCGGGCCCGCCGAGGATGACAGCGC
>DASQXF010000152.1:0-7531 GCA_035639895.1 Xanthobacteraceae bacterium | reverse complement strand
CGAAAGGTGACCGCGTCAGGCGTGGCCTGCGCAATCATTGTTTTGAGGCGCTATACTCAGAACTGGTTGCCGAAACAAGAAAATTCTCAGCGCTCGGATGTTCTGCCACACCGCGCAGCGCGAATCGCTCGCAAGTCACTGATAGGTGGCTTTACCTACGTAGTCTCGCGAATTTTTTAAGACTTTCTGGTGTATTAGCCATGTGTGACGGGATCCGCGGTTGCGCCTCGGAGAGCGCGCGCCGCCGCTAATCGGTGACTTTCTGCAACTCAGAGTCCAAATGGACGATTCTTCGCAACCAAGCCCCGCGCGATCAGGCCCGGGCGACCTTTTCGTGGTGCCATGCGCGGCCGAGGCCTTCGCCGGCATGGTGATCGGCCACGGCCGATTGCCGGTCCGGCTCCATTTTACCCTCGCGGATGGCAGGGAATTTCATCTGCCGGTTTCAGATATTGCCTTGCGCCAGCTGGCCAGCGCGCTCGCGGCTCGGCGGCCGAGCCAAGAACCGATTGCGAACAAAGTCAGCCGTCAGGGCGCGGATGAGGCCGTCGTCGCCGCCCTCACCGATACTCTTCGCCCGAAATAGCTCGAGCACGCCGCGCATTCGGTATCGCAATCCCACGCGGCTTGCCGACAAGCTCAAGCGGCCGAGCTTCGACGCTGCATCGATCCAGCTCACCCGCAAGCGCGGCGTTGAGCACCCTCTCGAGATCACTCTTTCGGTACGGCTTGGTGATCAACGGAGCATCCAAATCGACATCGATGCCGGCGGTCGCTTCGACCCCCGGAAAGCCCGACGCGTACACCACTTTGAGCCCGGGCCGTTTCATGCGAGCCAACTTGGCAAGCTCCTTCCCGTTCATGGTGCCGGGCATGATGATGTCGGTAAACAAGACATCGACCTTGGTGTCGCGATCCAGCATTTCCAGAGCCGACTCCGCATTGCGAGCCGTCAACGTCTGGTAGCCGAGGGCTTCCAACTGAAGAACGGTGGTTGCCAGGACCGTCGGGTTGTCGTCCACGGTCAGGATCAATTCCGTTCTGGCCGCCGGGACCGTATCCTGCTTCACCCCGTTCAGGCCTGTTTGCGCCGGGGCCGCCTCGCTGCACGGGAAATACAACTTGAGAATCGTACCCTTTCCGACCTCGCTTTCCGCGGTGATGTATCCGCCGGATTGCCTGACAAATCCGTAGACCATGCTCAGCCCGAGGCCGGTTCCCTTGCCCGCAGGCTTGGTGGTGAAGAACGGTTCAAAGACTCGGGCAAGCACGTCAGGCGGCATCCCATACCCGGAGTCGCTCATCTCGACCACGGCATAGTCAGCCGGTATGAGCTCCGGCGGATGATTTGCGCCCCTGCCGTTGATACGCAAACTGCCGGTCTTGATGGTCAGCGTACCGCCGTCCGGCATGGCGTCACGGGCATTGACGGCCATGTTGATCAACGCCGACTCCATTTGCGCCTCATCGACCAAGATCGCGCCCACGTTGGGCTCAAGTTGTACGTTGAGACGAATATTCTCTCCTATCACGCGCGTCAGCAGCCGCGCCGTTTTTCCGATGAGCTCATCCAAATCGGTGATCTTCGGTTGCAGCGGCTGCCGGCGGGAAAACGCCAACAGCTGTCGAGTGAGTTCAGCCCCACGCAGGCTCGCTTCCAGAACCAGTTCGACTTGCCGCTTTTGATCAGGGTTATTCTTGGTGAGGTCCTGCAACAAGTCGAGGTTGCCGATGATGACGGTCAAGAGATTGTTGAAATCATGCGCCAAGCCACCGGTCAAATTGCCGATGGTCTCCATTTTTTGCGCCTGCCGAAGCCGCTCCTCGGCCATTCTGCGGTCCGTTACGTCTTCGACGACACCGACGAGATATTGATTTGCGTAGTCGGTGCTGCGAACGACAAATCGCTTTGCGGTGACGAATCGCACGCCCTTGCGAGGCATTTCGATGGCATGGTCGTTGAAATACAACGGGTCAGAGCCCTTCAATAACCGCTCATCGCCATCATTGATTTCATCGGCAGAGCTTGGCGGAAAAATGTCGGACGCCGTCTTGCCGATAATTTCCGACCGCGGCAGCCCCCACGTGTTTTCGCAGGCGCGATTGACCAAGATGAAGCGCCGGTCGGCGGCATTCTTCACGAAAATCGTGACCGGCACGTTTTCCACGATCAGGTTCAGGAGATCGCGGTTGCGGTCGCGCTCGCGCTGCGCGGAGATTCTGTCGGTGACGTCCTCGTGCGTGGTCACCCATCCGCCGTCCGCCATCGGCCTGGAGACGGTGTGGACGGTGTGTCCGTTGGCCGTATTCTCCATCGTGCTGAACGTCCTGCCATCGGCGATCGCGGCATAGAGGGCTGTGCAATATTGATCCACGTCCTCGGAAAAATTGCCTACTTCCTTCTGATGACGCAGAAGCTCTTCTTTCGTGCATCCGGGCTTCACGATGTCCGGGGATAGCCCGTAGATCTCGAGATAACGCGAATTGCACAGGATGAGTCGCTTCTGCGGATCGAACATCAACAGGCCCTGCGCCATGTTGTTCAGGGCCGTCGTGAGCTGCGTGTCCTTCTCGCGCAAGCGCCGGTCGGCAAACGCGCCGGCCAGACTCAGGCCCAGCACGGCGACCGCGGCATTGGCGATTGCCAGCGCCAGCGCCGTCGGCGAGAGCGAGAACGCATCGATGACGCGCGTCGGATCGGGCATGATCTCCACCGCGCCCATCGCGGTGAAGTGGTGCGAGACGATCGCGAGCGTGAGCAACAGCGCGGCGACGAGCGTCGTTCGGATCTCGTCGCTGCGAACCGCGCTCGCGAGTGCCCCCGCCCCGAACACCATGCCCAATCCAACCGACGCGGCGACGAGCGGCAAATCCCAGGCGATGCGTCCGGGCACCTCGACTGCCCACATCCCGGTATAGTGCATGGCGCCGACGCCGCCCCCGACCACGACGCCGCCGACCAGCGCAGGCCAAAGCCTCGGCATTGCGAGCGCGACCGCAAAGCCGATGCTCGTCACAGCCGCCGCGGCCAGTAACGAAAGCGCGGTCAGCCCGACATTGTAGGCAACCGGAATGCCCGGCTCGTAGGCGAGCATGGCAATAAAATGCGTCGCCCAGATGCCGCAACCGGTGGCGACGCCGGTGGTGACGAGCCAAGCCAGCCGGGCACGGCCGCTGGCCGCGCGGGCGCGATGAAACAGATTGATGGCAGCGAGACTGGTCAGGAAGCAGATCAACGCCGCAAGCAGGACGAGCCGCCAATCGTGCTCGACCGTGAGGCAGTTAAATACCCTGAACATGGAGTCCTCGCGTGTTAGGGCGCTTGCGTGTTGTATTACCTGCAGTGCTGATTAGCAAGCAATATCAGTGGCCTAGCAACACACTTCTCCTGCGTAAAACTACCTATAGGCGACAGCCGAGAAAAGTCACCGGCTCAGCACCGCGGGAAGCCAGGTCGCGATCCCCGGCAAGAAGAAAATTAGAACTAGAATCAACAAGCTCATCACGATGTAGGGCATGGCCGCCATATAAACCTGGTGCATGGTTATGGCCGGCGGCGCGACCCCCTTCATGGTGAACAAGAGCAGGCCGAAGGGAGGCGTGAGCAGCCCCAGCTGCATGCAAATCAAGAACAGCACGCCGAACCAGATCGAATCGATATCGTAGCGTTGCGCTAAGGGCATAAAGAACGGCAGCGTGATCAGCATCATGCTGACTTGGTCGACGAAGCAGCCTAGAAACAAGAGGATCAGCAGCATCGCAATCAGAACGGCGTTGAGCGACAGCCCCAGCCCCGTCACCGTGCCGACAAGGCCGTTGACCACGCCGGAGAAACTCAGCACCTGCGCGAAGGTGGTGGCACCCACGATGATGAACAGGATGGTGCCGGAGACCGCGACCGTGCCGGTGAGCGCCTTCATCAGATTGGCGAAGGTGAGCCCGCGATAGATTGCGGCAGCCGCGATCGTGCCGGCCGCGCCGATGGCGGCGGCTTCGGTCGGCGTCGCCAGGCCGCCGGTCATGGCGCCGATCACGAGACCGAAGATGAGCACGAGCGGTACTACGTGGGTCACGAATGGCAGCCAGCGCGCCGCGCCGCGCGGCCCCTCCTCCGCCCGCGCTTCCGGCGCCAGCGCCGGATCGAGGCTGGCGCGCACGATGATGTAGGCGACATACATCGCGCTCAGGATCAGGCCCGGGACGATGCCGCCGATGAGCAGCCCGGCGATGGAAATCCCGGCGAGGCTGCCCAGCAGCACCGTGAGCGCCGACGGCGGGATCAGCATGTCGACGCCGCCGATGCCCATGATCGGCCCCATGGCCATGCGCGGATCGTAGCCGCGCGCAAGCATGGTCGGCAGCATCAGGCTGCCGAGCAGTGCCGTCGTGGCGATGGTCGAGCCCGAGATCGCCGAGAACACCGTGCCGGCGACAATAGCGATGACGGAAAGGCGGCCCGGCACGCGACGAATGAGGAGCGCGAAGGCATCGATCGCCTTGAGCGCAACGCCGCTGTGAAACAGTACCTCGCCCATCAGCACGAAGAACGGGATCGGCGTGAGCGAAAAACTGGTGATGGACTGCACCGCGTTGCGCGCGAGCTGGGAAAGTCCCGCCTCGCCGCCGAGGAAGAAAATAGCGCCGACAACATTGAGCACGAGGAAAGCGAAGGCGACCGGCAGACCAAGCCCCATCGCCACGACGAGACCTCCGAACAGGAGAATGCTCCCCTCGATCCAATTCATTCAACTCACCGACGTCGCCTCGATGCGGCGCGTGCGCTCGCCTTTGAGCAGGCGGTCGAAGCGAAAGACGAATTCGATGGCGAGCAACGCGAAGGTTACCGGCAACGGCGCGAGCAGCCACCATTCCGGGAAGACCAGGTTCTTGATGGTGATCGCGCCGAGGCGGGCGCTGTCGGCGGTCATGGCGAGACCGTAGCGAACCAGCACGATGCTCACGCAAAAGCCGAGCGCGTCGCCAGCGGCCTCCATCAGCCAAGCCACCCGCGGCGGCACCAGCGTCAGGATGATGTCCAGCCGCACGTGTTGGCCGCGCCGCAGCAGCCAGGGCGCGGTGAGCAGCGTCATGAGGTAGAGCGCGTATTCCGAGACCTCGTTCGCCCAGGTGAAGCCCCAACGGGTCGTATTGCGCAGCACGATATCGGCGGTGACGACCACGACCATCGCCAGGAGGATGAGCGCCGCGGCAACCGCAAGCGCATCGAACACGCGGCCGAAGATCGCGGAGAGGCGGGTCATGATAGCTGTTCCGCCCTCATCCTGAGGGGCGCGCATGACAGCTGGCGGCTCGAGAACCACGGATGCGTGCGCGCGTCTCGAAGAATGAGGGCGGTCGAGAACGATCCGTGCATGGCCTCATGCTTCGAGACGCATCGCAGCGCAGCCGAGCTGGTCCGGGCTGCGTGCACTTGTTGGCGCTGCGATGCTCCTCAGCATGAGGCCTGGAGAGGTCGGTGCGCGGAGGAACCCTCAATTTCCCGCGAATTGCCGCAGCTTCGGCCCGCTCTCCGGCGCGCGTTTGATGACGGATTGCCAGGCCACCTCGTAGGCGCGATCGAGAAAGGCCTTGGACGCGGCTGGTCCGAAGTCGAGCGCCTGGATGCCGGCGGCGGCTTGGCGTTCGCGCTCGGCCTTGATGGCGGCATCCTTTTCGCGGTCGAGGTCTTCGAGCCACAGCGCTGCGTCGTTGAGCAGCTTGCGCTGCGCGTCGTTGAGCCCCTTCCAGGTGTCGAGATTGACCAGCACGTTGACCTCGACGCTGTAGAACGGCGGCTCCATGCGGAACTTGGTCACCTTGTCCCAGCCGAGATCGAAGATGCCGGTGATCGGCCAACCGTAGCCGTCGACCACGCCGCGCTCGAGCGCGGTGTAGACCTCGCCCGGCGCGGTGGTGATCGGCGTGCCGCCGAGCGCCTCCACGATGTCGCGATAGACCGGCGTGACCCGGATCTTGAGGCCGGAGAAGTCGATCTTGTCGATTTTCTTGTTGAGATAGATGTGGAACGGGACGTTGTGGAACTGACGGGCGAGGTATTGCGAGCCGAGCTTTTGATTGTGCAACTGGTTCATGTAGTCCCAGGTGCCGTTCTTGCGCTGCTCGCTCATCGGCTTGCCGTTGAGCTTGAAGCCGTCGGCCTCGGGCATGAGGTTGGTGTAGAACGCGCCCGTCACGTTGGCCATGTCGACCACCCGGGTGCGCACGGCGTTGCCAACCTCGAATGGCGGCACCGCCCGCGGCCCGCCGATATAGTTGATCTTGATCAGGCCCTTACCGTCGGCGTTCACCTTCTCGACAAAACGCTCGAAATTGCGCGAGAACTCCGTGCCTTCGGCGAAGGCGGAGACGGCGCGCAGCGTCACCTCTTGAGCCGCAGCTGGCGATGCCGCTGCGATCAAGGCGGCGGCGACGAAGATCGAGCGCATGTTCCCTCCCGGGCAGGTAGCCTGTTGGTTATGTGATCTTTGAAATATAATCGCGGTGGCGTGCAGGTGAGTCAATTGCGCCCCGGCGCACACCGCTCGCACACGAGGACGCAGGTAGCGGACGCGGATGGCAGAACGCTCTTTCAAAAGTGAGGTCGCAAAGCTTCGGCTCGGCGCGGGACAGGAATTCCGCGGCGAGGGAATTCTCGCCGTCACCAAAGCGCTGCTGCAGGCGGGCGTCTCCTATGTCTCCGGTTATCAGGGCGCGCCGATCTCGCACCTGGTCGATGTGCTCGCCGATGCCGACGACGTGCTGCGCGAGCTGGGGGTGCGGTTCGAGGCGAGCGCCAACGAAGCGGCCGCAGCCGCCGCGCTCGCGGCGTCGATCAATTATCCGCTGCGTGGCGCTGCGACTTTCAAATCGACGGTCGGCACCAACGTCGCCTCCGACGCGCTCGCCAATCTCGCCTCAAGCGGCGTCACCGGTGGCGCGCTGATCATCGTGGGCGAGGACTATGGTGAAGGCTCCTCGATCATGCAGGAGCGCAGCCACGCCTTCGCCATGAAATCCCAGATCTGGCTACTCGATCCGCGGCCGAACCTGCCGTCAATCGTACGGGCGGTGGAGACCGGCTTCGAGCTGTCGGAGGCGTCCAACACTCCGGTGATGCTGGAGCTGCGCATCCGCGCTTGCCATGCCTACGGCAGCTTCATCGCCCGCGACAACGCGCGCCGGGCATTCACGCTCAAAGACGCGCTCGAACATCCCGTCCGCGACGCAAATCGCATCGTGCTGCCGCCGGCGAGCTACCTGCAGGAACGGGAAAAGGTCGAGAAGCGTTGGCCGGCCGCCGTACGCTTCATTGAGCAGCACAACCTCAACGAGGTGTTCGAGGGCGACGTCGACGACATCGGCATCGTCATGCAGGGCGGCATGTACAACACCGCGCTGCGTGCACTCGAAATTTTGGGGCTCGCCGATGTGTTCGGCGAAAGCCGCGTGCCGCTCTACGTGCTCAACGTCACCTATCCGCTGATCGATGCCGAGCTCATTCGTTTCTGCGCGCAGAAGAAAGCGATTCTGG